>CAZBTB010000210.1:0-3361 GCA_964494605.1 uncultured Lachnospiraceae bacterium | reverse complement strand
AACGGTTTTGTGACGTAATCGTCGACGCCCACCTCAAACCCGAACAGTCTGTCGTACTCCTCGACGCGCGCCGACAGCATGATAACGGGAACGCTGCTGAACTTTCTTATTTCCTTAACCGCGTAATATCCGTCGAGCTTGGGCATCATTACGTCCATAATGATTATATCGTAACTGCCGTCGCGAGCCATCTTTACAGCTTGCATTCCGTCCTCGGCTTCGCCGCACTCGTGTCCTTCGAACTCTGCGTATTCTCTCAAGACGGTGCGGATTTTCGCTTCGTCGTCGACAATCAAAATCTTTGCCATAAATTTTCCTCCCATAGAGATTTTTATCCGTGATTTTATTATACCTGCAATTTTAGCTCAAATTATAACAACAACGTGTCAGTCAAGTGAAAAATCGCAATTTTCACATTCCTTGCAACAAGTCGACCGCCCGATCGAGTAAATACGTCGGACGGATTTCGCTTTCGTCCACCTCACGCCTTGTCACTTCGCCGCTTAATACGCACACCGTATCCACGCCCGCGTTAACTCCCGCGGCAATGTCGGTATAAATTCTGTCGCCCAATACCACCGTTTCGGCTTTTGTCGCTCCCAGCTTAGTCATAGCCGAAAGTATCATTGTAGGCTCGGGCTTACCGATAAACACGGGTTTTCTGCCCGTCGCGCGGTAATAGCCCTCGCACATCGATCCGCAGTCGGGCACATACCCGAACGACATAGGACAAACCCAATCGGGATTCGTAGCGTAATAATCGGCTTTTGTCAGCGTCAGCATTCTGCACGTGCTTTCCATTTTTTCGAACGTCAGCTCGAAATCGTTGCCAACTGCTATCGCCGCCGCATTTTCGTTATACTCGGTCGTAACGTTAAGTCCGTTAGCCTTAAGCTCGTCCGTGAACGCCGCCGTACCCTGCGCGTAAATAAGCCGCGCGCCGTACTTGTCCTTTAATAACCGCGCGGTTGCCTGCGTGGACGTGTAGAACTCGTTTCCAGTAACGTCAATGCCCATTTTTTTGAGCTTCTCGACGTAGCCCGAAACCGACTTAGCCGAGTTGTTGGTAACGAAAACGTACTTGCCGCCGCTATTTAAAATCGCCGCGAAAAGCTCTTTTATTCCGTCGAACAGCCTGTCGCCCAGATAAATCGTCCCGTCCATATCGAAAAGATACAGCTTTTTCTTTCCTATCAGATTACATTCTTTTCCGTATAAGTCTTTCATATATTCCGATTGTACCACACTCCGGCAAAAAAGTCAAATTATCAAAAAGACGCCCCGAATTTTTCGGGACGTCTTTTACCGATTAGTCCTTTTTCTTCTTGTTCTCTTTATACAGCTGTTTCATCGCATCGTGGTGAGCGTTGTAAACCGCTTTGATAAAGTCATAAAGCTCGGTACGCAACGCAAGCTGCTCGAAGCCGTGCATTTTCTTGGGAATGTTGTACGTGTGGCAGAACCGTTCGCCGTCTTCGATAACGTGATCTGCGCGAATGACTACGTAACGCCCGCCGAACAATCCCTTGGACGCATAGACCCAGTTCTTGTTCTTCTTTTCGAACACAAGGTTTTCTTTTTTAAAAACAATGCCGTCCTCCAAAAATTCGCCCGTCTTTTTATCTATGTTGAGTAGCTTGACTTCCTCGTCGTTTGCTACCATTACGTAGTCGACCTTGGACGTTATCGTCGTGGTCACAACGCCGTTGCTCCTCGACTCGGGCTGGAAATAACAAACGGCATACTTGTCGCCCTCTTTAATCATTCCGATTTCTTTCAGTTTCTTAAAGGTATAATTGTAATCGATTATCATATTATCTAATCCTCCGAGTTATTTTTTACTCTCCGCCCATGCCTTGCACTGTTCTATACGCTTGCCGTTATCGCCGTGTTCGGCGTCGTAAGAAAAGCTTTTAAGCAGTTCGCAAGCAAAGTTACCGCAACTTCCGCAATGCTCATGAGTCTTTCCCTCACAGCATGACTTTACCGGACAACTGTCCGCCCATAAAGGTTTATCCATAACCGAACAGCCCTTGCAACCGGTCTTGCGGAATTCGCATTCACTGCACAATAAGCCGCATCTCGATTCTACCATTTCGACCTCCCGTATTTACTTTGGTTATATAAAAATTATATCACTCTGATTTTTTGCGGTCAAGCATTTGACATATTGTCGGATTAAGAATAAAATATAATAAAAAACGAGGTGCAAAATGAAAGTATTGCTTTTTAACGGAAGTCCCAGGGCTAAAGGCTGTACGTTTACAGCTCTGAATGAGATTGCAAACGTGCTTAACGCACAAGGTATCGAAACGGAAATACTGCAGTTGGGCAATAAACCCGTACAGGATTGTATCGGCTGTAACGGCTGCTCGAAAAAAGGCAGATGCGTATTTGCCGACGACCCCGTCAACGAATGGCTGGAAAAAGCAAAATCGGCAGACGGTTTCGTGTTCGGAACGCCCGTATATTACGCTCACCCGTCGGGACGGATATTATCGATTATGGACAGACTGTTCTATGCGGGCGGACAGAACTTCCGGCATAAGCCCGCCGCCGTTATTGCGTCCGCAAGACGGGCGGGCACAACGGCAACGCTCGACGCTATCGCCAAGCATTTAACTATATCTCAAATGCCCGTTATCTCTTCCACCTACTGGAACATGGTGCACGGCAACACACCCGAACAAACCGGACAGGATTTAGAAGGCATGCAGACAATGCGCAATATCGGTGTCAATATGGCGTGGATATTAAAATGTATCGATGCTGGTAAACGATCGGGCATTGGCGTACCCGCGACTGAAAATTCGGTAAGAACAAATTTTATAAGATAAGAATTCTAAACAATAACCGTAAGCATCAGCCGCAACGAGGCAAGTGCGGTAATCAGCGTAGGTACGGCCACCGTAACGCCTATTTTCAGAAAATCGAGATAGCCGAACTTAACGTCGTGTTTATTTAGGATATTGCTCCACATAATTCCCGCAAGCGCGCCGATGGGCGTAAAAAGCGCACCGATATTCGAGCCGATTATCGTCGCAAAGACGGCAGGCAGTCCTGCCGCTCCGCCCGACGATTCTATTATGGACGAGAACAGCACGCTCATGGGTATGTTGTTTATTAAATTAGCCGCAAGAAAGGACGTTATTCCGTATTTGAGAACAGGCAAGCTGTCGCCCAATAAATTTCCTATGGCGGCGGTTATGCCCTGCTCGGTCAAAGCTACGATAAGCACGAACATAGACAGAACGAACGGAACCAGCTGATAGGGCGCACGTTTTACGCACCCCCACACAGCGGAAGGCTTTTGCCGTCTTACCATGGCGATAATCAACGATATCAGAAACAGACTTATTAC
>CAZBTB010000209.1:0-3383 GCA_964494605.1 uncultured Lachnospiraceae bacterium | reverse complement strand
GGGCAGAAGCAAAATCTTAAGCTCGTTCTCGACCTCCGCTTTTTCCTTTTTCTTATCTGCAAGCTCGGACTCGGCAAGCTCTCTCAATTCCGCATCGGGCTCGGAGTGCGCCATTTCGGTAAGCTCGCCTATTTCCTTATCCGCGCTCTTTAATCGCCCGTAAGCGGTAACCACGGGCTCGAGCGAAGAATGCTCTTTAACAAGCTTGGTCCACTCTTTGTTATCCGCAATAATCTCGGGGTCGGAAATAAGCTTCGTAAGCTCTTCGTATTTTGCAACTATGCCCTCTAATTTTTCGGTGTCCATTATAACTCCTTAAGCTTTGCCGCTATTACCCTGTCGTTTCCGCCGTAATCCTTAACGCACGTAACGGAGGTAAAATTATTTTCGAGCAGTGCCGTCACCTGCTCGCGCTGATCGTAACCGATCTCGAGAAATAGCATTCCGCCCTCGTTAAGATGCTCGGGCGCGGTCTCGGCAATTATTCTGTAAAACTTCAGTCCGTCCTCGCCGCCGTCAAGCGCCAAATGCGGCTGACAGGTTACGTCGGGCTTTAAGTGCTCGATTTCGCCGCTCCTTATATAGGGCGGATTCGAAACGATAACGTCAAACTTTCTATCCTTTAATCCCTCGAAAACGTCGGATAAAACGACGTCCGCAATACCCTCGAGGTTCTTTTTCGCAACGGCAAGCGCCTTCTCCGAAACGTCGGACGCCGTGACAGCCGCCGCAGTCTTTTTTGCTATGCTGAGCGCTATACAGCCGCTGCCCGTCATAAGGTCGAGCACCGTTTTACCCTCGCCGTTACCTAGGTACTTAATAACTTCGTCGGCAACAATTTCGGTATCCAACCGCGGAATAAGAACGTCCTCGTTGACCTTGAGCTTAAACCCGTAAAACTCGCTGCGACCCAGAATGTAATCGAGCGGCACGCCCTGTTCGCGCTTGAGCGTAAGCGTAGCCACCTTTCGGTACTGCTCGTAAGTGGTAGTCCCGAAACCGTTCAATTCGCTACGTTTAACCTTAAGCGCCGCGCAAATCAGCCAATCGACCTCGGCATCCTCTTCTATTCCCGCCTTTTTGAGCCTGTTCGAAACAAGCTCGCGTAATTCGCTAATGCCGAACTCACCGAACTTATGCGGCTGAATATCGGGGTTTTCGTCCATTTCCTTGACAAGCTTAAAACTGATTATGGCTATCTCCGCCATTTCGTCCTCGGGCGGATAGGTAGTAAGTCGCTGTAAAGCTAGCCCGGGCGCGCGGAAAATATTTACAAACCGATTATCGGGCAAAACCGCCAAAAACCTGAGCAATTCGTAGCTCAGTCCCGCGACTACGGGCAATAGCAGCAAACGTATGCCCATGCGCGCAAACACGTTTAAGTCCGTCCAACCGAACAGCGACAAAATCCATGTAGTCAGCGCAAACACCAAAATGGATACGACCATTACGAAAAACAAGAAAGTCGTACCGCAACGGTTGTGACGGGTCGAACACTTTTGTACGTTCTCCACCGTCAGATCATAGCCGTGCTCGAAACAGTTGATAGTCCTGTGTTCTGCGCCGTGGTACATAAACGTGCGACGGATATCCTTCATTTTGGACACTATCAAAAGATACATCACAAAAATAAAGATTCGTAAAAATCCCTCGATAAGCGCGGAAACGAGCAATTTTATTCCGCCCGTGAGATAATCCTTAATAAGATACTTATCGATCATTGACGAAACAAAAGACGGCAGAAGGATAAAAAGCGCAACCGCCAAAACCACGCCCAAAACCGCCGCGAAAGCAAACGCACCCTTGCTCGGAGTCTCCTCTTCGGGATAAATTACCTCCGCGCTCTTGAGCATAACGCCCGTACCGCCGATAAGCGAGCTTACAAACGAAACGACGCCGCGTACAATGGGTATTTTACGGTACCACTTTTTGGGCTTAAGCCGCTTGGTTTCGGTAAGTATGTCGCCGCTCTCGGTTCGGACCGTCATAGCCATGCTCGTCGCGCCCTGCATCATGACGCCTTCCATGAGCGCCTGACCGCCGATCATAGTACGGTTGATTTTTTCGTCCTTGTTTTTCAAATAAAAATCCTCGATTTATAAAAAAACCATACACTAAGCGTATGCGGCTGTAGGCATGGTTTTGTTACTGAAGAAGTTTGACTCGTTATTTGCCGTAACGACGGTTGAACTTGTCGATACGTCCGCCGGTCTCTACCTGCTTTTGCTTGCCGGTATAGAAAGGATGGCACTTGGAGCAAACGTCAAGCTTTAAAACGTCGCCTTTCTTGGTCGAGCCGGTCACAAAGGTTGCGCCGCAAGCACAAACCGCAGTAACCTCATGATAATCGGGATGTATATCTTTTTTCATTGTGGTATCTCCTCACAAATTTTTCGTCTTTAAAACAATTCCTAAAAACACTGCATAAAATATTCTATCACTTTTATATAAGCTTGTCAACCGTTTTTCGCTTAATTCTTATAAATCATATTGCGAATATCGTCGACCTTGGCTTTGATCCGCTCGTCCTTGGCGATAAGCGAAGCAACCTTATCCTTAGAGTGCATAATTGTCGTATGGTCGCGTCCGCCCATTATCGCGCCTATCGAGGTAAGGGGCAGCGGCAAAAGCTCGGAAATCAGATATATGCAGATCATTCTCGGCTCAACGATCTCTTTATTGCGTTTCTTGCCGAGTAAATCCTCTTTTTTGACGTTAAGATACACCTTGCAGGTCGCATCTATTATATCCTCGGCGGAAAGCTCTTCCTCGGCGGGTTTGCGGTAATCTTTAAGCGCCTCGGACACAAGGTCGATACTAATCGGCTTATCGTACAGCTTGCTTAAAAGTATAACTTTATTAAGTAAGCTCTCCATTTCGCGGATATTGCTGTCGATACGCTGAGCCATGAGCGTAAGCGCATCCGCTGGAACACTGCACTTTTCCATTTGCGACTTCTTTTGCAATATCGCAATACGCGTTTCCAAATCGGGCGGCTGAACGTCGGCGATAAGACCCCACTCGAAACGGGACCTGAGGCGCTCCTCGATGTCGGAAATCTCTTTCGGCGGACGGTCGGACGAGAATATAAGCTGTTTGTTCGCCTGATACAGTTCGTTGAACGTATGGAACATCTGATCCTGCGTTTCGGGTCTGCCTGTTATGAACTGTATATCGTCTATCATCAGAACGTCCGCGCCGCGGTATTTTTCGCGGAATCCCGAGCTTTCGTTCTTTGTAGCGCGAATGGAGGCTATGAATTCGGCTATGAATTTCTCGCTCGAAACGTACAGTACTTTCAATCCCGGGTGAGAAACCTTTATCGCGTTTCCTATCGCGTGCATTATGTGCGTCTTGCCGAGTCCCGCTCCGCCGTACACGAA
>CAZBTB010000208.1:0-3392 GCA_964494605.1 uncultured Lachnospiraceae bacterium | reverse complement strand
GTGTCGGGGACGGAGGAGTAGCGCGTACCGAAAATCGTGTTGTTGTAGCAGATGTGCGCATAATCGGCATCGCTACGGAACATATCTGCGGTAAGCTTGGGAATATATGTAAAATTCTTATCCTTAGACGAAGCGACTTCGAACATATCTCCGTACTTTTTTGCTTCCTTGTACGCCTTGCCCGAAAAGTTGCCCGTTACGACGTAGTCGCCCTTTGCTGTGGTTTTGCCGCCCGCAAGGTTTAGGGGCACCGCTTCGAACTGCATGGACGCGCCGCCCTGAACGAATATAACCGAATAGTTCTCTGGAATATTCATCAGCTCGCGGAGAAGTTCTTCCGCTTCCGCGTTGATTTTCTCGTACGGCTTGGAGCGGTGGCTCATTTCCATAACCGACATTCCGGTTCCTTCGTAGTCGATAAGGTTTTTCTGAACCTTCTCGAGAACGGGAAGCGGAAGCATGGACGGACCTGCTGAAAAATTGTAAACTCTCATATATGTCTCCTTTAAGGTTAGTTTACCGAAATAAAGTATAATTAGTAATATTATAATGTAGGCACGGGTAAAATGCAAGCAAATTGTCGGAGTTGCGGGCAAATTTTCCGAGAAAAATATTTTTAATATAGTAAATATGTTAAAAAAATAAAAAAGTTGGCGTAAAAATACAAGCGTTTCGCAAAAAAACGTATTCTGTTATTGACTTTATCCGAAAAATCGCTTATAATATAAGATATAGCTGAAAATTTAGCTTAAGCTTTAACAAGTCAAACGGGCGTATAATACGCCATAGGAAGGAAATATTATGATTTTCGGTTTATTCAAAATAGGCAATTACGAGGTTACCTGGGTGGACATCGGAGTGGCAGCAGCCTGCTTGGTGATTCTGCTCATCGTGCTTTTTGCGATTATTCACGACATCAAAAGACAGGCGCGGCTCAAAGCGGAAAGAGACGACGAGTCTTTATCCGATAATACCGACCGCATGTTTGAGGGACCGACAAAAACCGAGCTTCCGGAAATGCCGGCTATGAAGAGCGAAGATGGACGCGCGTCTAAAATGTCGAATAAAGAAAAGAAGTTGGCACGCAAAGAAGCCAAGCTTGCGGCAAAGGCTGCCTCAAAGTCCGCAGGGAAGTCCGCTAATATCGAGGTCGAACAGCATAACAGCTCCGATCCGCTTGTCCGCTTGCTAGGGTTCGATCCTTATGCCAACGTCAACGTGGATTCGTGTGAGATAACGCAAGCGTTTTACGACGGAGAGCAGGAGACCGAAGATATGCGCCAGCTCCGAGAGAGAATGCAGAGCGCGGGCGTTATCAATAAGAAGCTTGAAGTTTACCGTGAGCGTTTGGACAAGGTTAAGTACGAAATCGGCAAGACTTCGCGTTTTCTCCGCGATAACGGCATTGTCATAACTTCGGCAACGGCTGCGGGCGAAAAGCTCAGGTCGGAGTTCGAGGCTTTGACTTCGGATAAACGCAAGCTAAAAGCAAACAGGGATAGCATTGCCGCGGTTCGCCGCGAGATCGAAAACAATCAGCGCGCCGTCGCGGGTATCAAGCGCAGCGTAGTAGCCAAAAACGAAGAAGAAAAACTTTTAAAAGAGGCTCAGACTTATCTTGAGTCCGAGATTGCGCGTACCGAGCATGAGCTGGCATTCGTCAACTCCGATATCAAGCGTCTTAACGACAGCGTGGGCGCAGAGCTTGAGAAGATAGAAAAGGACAACAGAGCGCGCGTGCTTATGAGCAAGTATCGCGAGCTTAAGCCTTTACTCGTTTCGGTCAACTCTAGCTTCCGCGCAATAGGAAAAGCCGATGCCGACCTTGAGACCATTCACGAGAAAAAACGCGTCTTAAGAGCTAAGCTCGACAGAACGGTAAACGATCTCAAAACGGCTTACGGAGCTAAAGAGACCGAGTTTATTTCTCAGAAGATAGGAGAGCTTAACAAGCGAATGCTTGCGCTCGACGCTCAGGAAGAGGAAGTAATCAAACACAAAGAGCAAATGATCAACGAGTACAAAGACTCCAAGCGCAAAGCGAATGAGTTTCTCGATAACGAAAAATACGATCTCGAGGATATAATCGTTGCAGAGGATAAGGTTGTCGGCGAGCTTGAGTACGAGCAGGTCAAATCCGATTACGAGGCACGTAAAAAGGAAAGCGAGTCACGTTATCTTTTGGCGCAGAAAAAGTACGATGCGCTTATTTCGCGCAAAGTAAAGTTTAAGCGTAATCAAGAGGCCGAGAGGCTTGCTTACGAGACCGAACTTCAGAATGCGGTTAAGACGCTTAAACAAACTCGTCTTGCCTGCGAAAAAGCGGCAAACGACGCCGAAAAGGTGTTGCCTTCGCTTTCGCCGCTTTCACTCATTAAGTCGGGCAACGGTGTTATATCAAAGGAAAGATTGGCTAAACGCGCGGCTATCGGAGTAGAGCGCGATCTCGTTGCCGCCGACAGAGTACGCAGTGATTTGGAAGCAGGCGCACCCGCTTCACCCGCAACCGACGCGAATGTGCCGGCTGCGCCCTCTGCGTTCCCGGTGGCGCAGACCGCAGCTCAGATTCAGCGTTTGCTTGAAAAACTCAATGCTCTCGAACGCATGGCGCTTAAGCAGAAGGAACAGCGCAACACACAGCGTATCCGCCCAAATCACGACAGCGGCTTCGACGTTTCTGCGTCCGCTAAGATAGAAAAGAGAAAGGCGCAGATTATCTCAATGCGCAAAAACCTCAAATATATCGACAGTCCGCGCTCGGCAAGAGAGTTTAAACAAAGACTTTATCAGTTGTCTATCTCTCTCGACGAAGATGAGATGCGAGACAATGTTCTGTCGGAAATGATTCGCCGCACTATGGACGAGGCGACGCGTTTGGGTGAGAAATTCGGAAATAACTAATAATAAAAGAATATAAGTTGGGTGACTAATCGGTCATTAAATCAAGGAGATTATTCCACATGGCAAAAAACAGACGTTCGGACGAGCTTTTCGGTTATGACGATATTAACAACCAAAACGAACTCTTCGAGGATGATGCTCTTGACGATATTCTCGACGAAATAGCCGAACTCAAGAGATCGATCCAAGGCGAGCTTCCCGATGAGATGATAACCGACTCGGGTAATTATGCTACTGATAATTTTGCGTCGGACAGTTTCGAGTCGGATAGTTTTGCATCGG
Organism: uncultured Lachnospiraceae bacterium; assembly: GCA_964494605.1. Taxonomy (GTDB): domain Bacteria; phylum Bacillota; class Clostridia; order Christensenellales; family Pumilibacteraceae; genus UBA10677. The sequence goes on along the minus strand of CAZBTB010000208.1, from coordinate 209 downwards.
ATAATTTTACGTCCGATAGCTTTGGGTCGGATAGTTTTGCATACGATGACGAAGCAGATAAGCTACGTGAAGAGGTGCACTTTAATAAAACAGCTCAGCAACTGCAGAACGACATCAGACAACTTAACAACCGTATCAGCGATTTGCAGGAAGAAAGAGGTAGCGATTCGCCTTCGCAGCCCATACTCGACGATGCTCTTGAAAGACTG
>CAZBTB010000207.1:0-3429 GCA_964494605.1 uncultured Lachnospiraceae bacterium | reverse complement strand
AATACCGAACGAACGGTTTGTAATATAATCTGCAAGACATAAACCTATCAGTACGACATTGATTGCCATTAGGATATAGATATGAGACATAACTCCGCTCGGGCAGCCGCGTTTTGACGCAAAGAACGCCGTCACAAGCGTACCGAACAGAATTACAACAAAATTAACAATCGCGAAAATATGCCGTGCCGCTACGACACTGCCGTGTTGATAAAGTATTGTGGAATCTTTTTTCTCGTTTTTATTCATTATCAACCACCTCTACGTTATCCGAGTCTTCCGTGCTTAAACCGCCGAACACGCCGACATTTGTGGAAAGTTTTTTCAGATTACCGAACTTAGTAACAATATATTTGCTGATTATATCATTTTTGCCCGAGGTTTTGCGCAAAAACACCACGCCGTCAACACGCGTAATCATTCTGCGCTTCTCGCCGATAAGCTCGTCGCAAACGTTACAGCGGTAATCGTAATCGGTGCCCTGTCCCACTCTGTAGTACTCGCCACCGCAAACTCCGCAACGCTTGCACTTATCTACCGAAGAAATCTTAATATCTTTAACGTCGGTATCGAACTTTTCGGCAAGATGCTTTTTAAAACGTGCGAGCATTTTCATTGCAAACTCGTGCTCTTTTTCGGCGGTCATTGTGCGCTGTCTGCGTTTTTCCCTGTCATAGAACGCCGCAAAATCTTCGTAAGACGCAATCTTTTCGTTAGCGTAATTGATAAACGCCATCTTTCCGATAAGAATGACTTCGTGCTCTGTTTCCGTTCCCGACTTTTCATCGTAAACCCATTCGATTCCCTCGCGGCACGAACAGTAATTGGCCTCAATCGTGCGCAGTCCGCGGATAAACGCGCGGCCCTCTATAAGATTGGCTTTTTCGTAAACGCGCGAACCGATAAACTTTTCATAATCGAAATGCCAGTTTCCGCAGTCGGGACATTGCACAAGACAGTTCTCGCAACCCATCGCGTAAACCAATTTGTCTTCGGTTGTAAACTCGGGATCGAACGCATCGGTATTTATATGCAAACTGTAAATTTTCGACGCGTCTTTTACGTCGACAAGGTCGTGACCGCAAGAGTTACAGGTATGAATGTTTGCGTTAAGCGCGTCGAACTCGTTATGCTCGCTGGCAAGATACAGCGTATTGAATACGCCCGCTTTTCCGCTGAAATCACTAACATTCAAATGAATGTTAAGAAAGGACATGCAGATTTCGAAAATGGATTTTACGGAAATATTCTGAATGTCGATATCCGAATTGATATATTTGTCGAATACTGCTTGCTGAATAGCCGAAGAGTTCTTGGCGACCATGTCGCGGTCTTTTAACAGGTTGACTTCGCCCGATCGCTTGATTTGCTTCATAACCGAGTCGGCAATTTCTTTGATTTCGCCGTTTTTAACCATGAAGCTGTAAACGTCGGGAGAAGCGGATACGCCCGTATCCTTAACCAAATGGCATTGGAAAATGTTGGCTTTGTTGGAGGCAATACCGTCGTTCTGCCATAATACGTCCTTTATGTCGATGTCCGAGGCAAACAAACCTTTCAGGCTGTTTCTGACCTCCGACTTTTCGGGCGAAGTTTCGATTTTGCATACCCTCTGCATATAGGTGACGCGCGAATACACCTCGTCAATAAGCGTGGACGAAGTTTTTGCGTCGATAATGGCGTAATTTATATTGATACTGTTAAAGAACAACGGACTCGTCGTTTCGGGAACGCCGTCAGCCAAGTCGCTACGGTACACACCGTTAATAACGATATAATCCATTTCTCCGATACGAATACTTTCCGCATCGCCGTATATTTTTTTAAAGCGTTCGACGTCGCTCTGAAGACCCGACACGCCGAAGCCTTCGAAAGTGTCCTTTAATTGTCTGGCTATATCCGTTAATGCCATTGTGCCCTCCTATCTCCGCCTCGGTATTGCAGCATCGAAGCCGCTCGAAACCATATCGAAACACGCCAACGTCTTATCGGTAACAGAATGAAAAATATCCATAAGCTTGACGTAATACTTTTTAAATATCATTCCGTATGTCTTGCGCACTGCGGTAAAAACTTTTTCGATCTCACTTGCCTGCGCGTAAAACATTCCGTCAACAGCCGAATTATCCTTTTTGATTTGCTTTAATACGTTAAGCGCACTGTCACGGTACTTTTCGATACGGTCTTTCGTAAACGAACCGCCCGCCTCGTCGCTTTCGTCCGAGCTTGCTATTGTTGCGTCTATTTTCTGCAGCAGTCTGTTCTGTTCGGTCTTATCGATAAATTCAAGCGTTTGAGCAAAAAATGTTTTGCACGAATGGAAAAATGCGTCAAATTTATTTTTTATAAACTCGTGATAATACTCACAGCCGTTGCAGTCGTTTGCCGTCATATCGCATGTACGGCGTAATGCCTTGGCACATGTATTGAACAGTACAACGTTGCCGTTTTCGTTACTTAAAATTTGTTTAACGCCCGTTCCTTGTCTTTTTGCGGAATATTCATAAACTTCGGATACAGTAGCTTCGCCATCTAATCCAACTGACGCACAATGTTTAAATACCCCGTCGTATGACTCTGCAATATTCACCATAAATTCAAAATCACTGTCGATTTCCGCTTTGGGAAGCGCAACATTTGCAGTATATTCCGTAAAAAGCTTATTAAACGTTTCCGCAATATGACGATCTTCGCGGCAAGTCCTCGAAACCATAGCGCTCAGCTTTATGTACATATCGCTCAATCGTGCCAAAACATCGGTATATAATGCATCCGAACCTTCTTTTACGTTAATTTCGGTAAAATTTACGGGAAGATAGGCAGTGTCTTGAGCACATAATCGGGAATACCAGATTTCTTCTATCGGCATATCGAACGAACCGAAATGCGTTATTACCGACGCTTTTACATCTCCGTAACCGGCAACCTTATTCAATGCGCAACTAAAAGCCAAAATGTCCGAAGGTATTCCGATAAATACGGCCGAAACGGGTTTTAATGCCAAAGCTGTCCTATTCAGCTCGTCAAGCGTAGTATAAACAACGGTATTGTCGGCAACGTTTCCCGCTAAAGCGTCAATATAGCTCTCGATTTTATACTCGGTAAGCAGCTGACGAAGCACATCGATAAACTTCTCCGACTCATGTTCGGATACGATCAGCAACGGGGTTTTTAAGGACAACTTTTCGTCATATCCCGTCAGTGCTTTATGTACGACCAACGCATCGTACATTTCATCGCTGCCATCGTTTACAACCGAAAAACTTATACATTTACTCGGCTCTTCGTATTTACGGTACGCGGCAATTAAGTTTTCAAAGCCCGAATCGTCACGGTAAATACGTAACGACAAAGGGCTGTTTACTTTTTGTCCGTAGAACACCCCTATTCTATTAAAGATTTCGGCAAGCGCTGTAATTTCCGCCGCAT
>CAZBTB010000206.1:0-3459 GCA_964494605.1 uncultured Lachnospiraceae bacterium | reverse complement strand
GAACCCCGCAAGCACGAGCGCGGTCGAGCCTGCCACCGAAATCACCGTCATCAAAAGATGTCCCACGTATCTGAAGATATTACGGTAAGTCGATTTATTCTTAAATTTCATTCTGTTCCAAATGAAACCGATATGCTCGAGGAATATTTTTTTGCCGGGCTTGGGCGCTTTGGGGCGCAGTAAGTCCGCAGGCTTATGCCCCAGCTCGCGCATGACTGCATAGGTCGTAACGAGCAAAATCACGGCAAGCATGACAAACGCACTTATGGCTCCCATACTAAGGTGCAACCGCCTGACCAGCGGAGGGAAGAAGAAATATCCGCTGAAAACGGGAAATATTGTCTCGGGCAGTATCCATGCTCCCGCGAAAAGCCCCAATACCATACCGATTGCACAGCATATGAGCGAAAACCCTATGTACTTAAACGCGATTTTGCCGTTGCCGTATCCGAGAGTTTTGTAGCAGCCTATAATACTGCGCTCCTCTTCGATAAGCCGCGTCATGGTAGTAAGCACAACAAGCGCCGCCACCGCTATAAAGAAAATGGGGAAAATAAGCGCAATCACGTTTAGCTTGTCGGCATAACCGTCCACCGTTGCCGCACTGTAATTCTCTTCCGTCGTCAGAATCTCGAAATCCTCGCTAATCGCTTTGATTTCGTCCTTGACCGCAGTAACCTTTTCCTTATACTTACTTCCGTAAATATTAAGGTCGGAAACGTTTTCGACGCGCACGTAAACGTCGGTATCGGGCACGGGTACGGGGAAACTGCCGAACGGCGTATCCAATGTAAACTTTGTCAACGCTCCGTCGAAATAGACAATAAGCTCCACGTCATTTCGATTGATTAAATCGGGCTCTTTTCCGCGCGTGTAGTACAGCGGATTTTCGGCAATGCCGGACACGGTGTACGTCTTTTTCGCACCGCCGAAAAGCGCGACTTCTATCTTGTCGCCCGGCTTTACGCTGTCCTCGACGTCGTTTTGATAACGGTCGATAAGCACCTCATCCGCCGCCGCGGGCGCACTGCCCTCCATCACCTTAACGGCGTTTACATTCATATTGCCGAGCGGCATATAGTAAATCCGCGCGTTGAGGCTTTCATCGACGCCCGCCTTATTCACGCTCGCTTTTGCCTCTTCGCTCGCCGTGTCGAACGCAGAAAAAGCCTGTGTCCCGTCCACGCCGTCAAGCGCGGCAATTGCGGACAGCTGCTCGTCGGTTATGCCCGACTGCGCCGTCGTTTTTACTATGATATCCGCGCCGTCCGATTCGTGAAAGTATGCGGAAATCGTCTCCCTGAAAATGGGCGCCAACGCACCCAGCCCCGCTACGAACGCGATGCCGAGAAGCACGACAGCCGTTATCGCGACAAAACGCGCAAAATTGTTTTTTACGGTACGAAAGACCGTTTTGGTATATGCTCTCATTACCACTCTATCTCCGAAACGGGTTTTGGGTTCTCATTGATTTCTATGCGCTCGGCTTTGCCGTTTTTGATATACACGACCTTATCCGCCATATCCTTGAGCGCGGCGTTGTGCGTTACTATTACTACCGCCTTGTGCTCGGACTTACACATATCGAAAAGAAGCGCAAGTATCTTTTTACCCGTCTCGTAGTCGAGCGCGCCCGTAGGCTCGTCGCACAGAAGAAGCTTGGGATTTTTAGCCACCGCACGCGCAATGGAAACGCGCTGCTGTTCGCCGCCTGACAACTGCGCGGGGAAATTATTCTTTCTTTCGCTAAGTCCAACTTTATCCAGAATATCCGAAGGATTGTACGCGTTCTTGCATAGCTCCGCCGCAAGCTCGATGTTCTCGAGCGCGGTCAAATTTGGCATTAGGTTATAGAACTGAAACACGAACCCGACCTCGGTGCGACGGTAATCGGTCAGCTTTTTAGGCGGCAAACCGCGGAGGTTAGTCCCGCCCACGATCAAATCCCCGCTTGTCACGGTATCCATTCCGCCCATGAGGTTAAGCAGCGTGGTTTTGCCCGCGCCGCTCGGTCCGAGCACAACCGTAAACTCGCCCTCTTCCACGGTAAAACTCAGTCCGTCTACAGCGCGAACCTCTCCCGAACCGCTCTTATATACCTTAACTACGTCTTTTGCCTCTACGAGAGTTGCCATTTATTCACCTCAAAGACCGAAATCGCTGGACTTTTTCCTTTTTTATTATTATACTTGTATTATAAATGCACATGTGTCTATTTGTCAACAATTGTATCGATACAATTTTCGCCGCTGTGTCATTTATTTTACAATATCAAACCCAAATGTCAAATTGGTGAGAAAAATATGAAAAACAATAAAAAAGACGCGAGAAGCCGCTTTACTCAGGCAATCGTAAAAAAGAGCTTGCTTAAACTCATAGCCGAAAAACCGCTTCAGAACATCACCGTAGCGGAACTCTGCCGCGAGGCTGGCATTACGCGCGGAACTTTTTACAATCACTACTACGACGTTTTCGACGTGTGCGAAAGCGTGGAAAACGAATTCTTGAACGAGGTAATGTGTCAGTTCGACAACATGAAAACCTATTCTTTCGATTACGGTTTCTTTTACGGATTGATGACAGTGCTTTCAAAAAACAGCGACATTACCGCCATGATCATCGCAAACCCCAGCGACAGCCAACTGTTAAAACGCCTGATAAGTCTCGTCCACGACAAGTACGTCTCCGATTTTTCCGAACGCTTCCCCGGACTTGCGCCGCACATAATCGAAAACGTTTTCACGTTCGCCTCCAACGGCTCGGTCTCCGTACTCGTAGAATGGTTCAAAAGCGAACAGAAGCTCCCTCTCGACGAGCTCGCCCACATCATAGGCGAATTCAACAATATAATAATCGCAGGCTGTAACAACCTGCAAAAAACTCTGTCGGCAAAACACACCGATTAAAAACAAACCGCCCGTGCATTAATCACAGGCGGTTTTTGTTATTATAATTTCTCAAGCTCTTCGGCTATTATTTTTATACCCTCCGCGGCATTTTTGCGCGTCAGGATTTCGGGAGTTTTACCGGTAAAAAACTTGACCCAAGCGCACGCTGCGGCAAGCCTTCCGTAGCTTAGCGACAGATGATATCCGTCACGCTGCAAGCTTATTCCGCCCTTTTCTACGTCGAAATAACTATGCTCGCGCATTCTGCCGATAAGCTCGCCCGAATCGATTAAAGACAAACCCTCGCGTTTACAAACCTCGTCGGTTGCCGCCTTTATCGCATTTCGCATGGTCTCGGTGTCGTTACCGTACCGAACGAAATCTCCGTGCGTACTCGTCTTTTCGTACGCCCAGGTACGGTGAAACACGATTTTCGCGTCGCTGAATTTTCTTATGTAATCTATAAGCTCGGTAACGTACGGATAGTAAGAGTCGAGTTGTCCCGACAGTCCGCTCACCTGCTGAACCGTGATATAGTCCCACTTTTCTTTCGTAAGTCCCTCTTCCAGAC
>CAZBTB010000205.1:0-3467 GCA_964494605.1 uncultured Lachnospiraceae bacterium | reverse complement strand
CGCCTTTACGTACTCGGACAGTCCCGCCGCTTTACTGCCGACCGAATACAGACTCGTAAAACGGTTGCCGCAGTTTATGTCCAGAATCTTTGCAATCGGTCCGATTTCATGCGTGGGATAGTTTTCGCAGTTGCGGTGCTTGTACTGTTCGAGACGGTAATGGCGTTTTTCCGCGCCGCTCGTGATTTCCTCGCGCAAATCGTGGCGGTAGCCTCCGCGGCAGTCTGCGATTTCTCCCAAAAGCCCCATTCTCTTCATATTGAGCGCAAGTAGCTCCGCTCGTCCGAAACAACAGTTTTCGAGCATCATTATTGGCGTACCCGTGCGCTCGTAACAGCGGACAAGCTCCCACAGGCTCTCGAGACTGTACGCGCCGCCCACCTCGCAAGCAACGGCGACCTTGCGCTCCATTGCGTACAGGCTTACTTTTATATGGTCATCCCAGCCGGTAGCGACAACCACGGCGTCAAGCACGTTTTCGTCGATACAAGCCCTGTAATCGGTATAACACTTGGGTCGGGGTCTGCCGTGACTCACCATTTCGTCGGCGATATAATCGCACCTGTCGGCGTATCCGTCGCACACCGCAACGATATTCAAATACTCGCGCTTTTTAAGCGAAACACGGTAAAGTCCTTCGCCGCGTCCGCCCACTCCGATCAATGCAATATTAAAGCTTTTCATAAACTCTCCGTAACCGTATTATTTTTATCGACGACCGCTCCGACGACCTTGGTTTTGATTTCGTAAGGCGCGTCGAAAACGTTGTCTTTCAATATAAATTCTTTGAAATACTCTATTCCGAACAAATACTTTTCGAACTTCGGGTCGGAAAACGAATTTCCCGTGACTTCGAGCCGTCCGTGTACAAACTCACGCGAATTTTCATCGCGTACGTTGGGCGTACTTTTAACGACAGCTACGCCGCCGCGCTTAAAGCCGTAGCCGCAACCGATAATCGTATTGTTCCTGAATATGACGTCGGTCGCTCGCCCCGACTCAAACCAGAAATTGCAATCGCTCTCGATTAAGAGCGCCGCGTTGCATGTGTGATCGAACACATTGTTTTCGATCACGACTTTTCCGCGCGTCGTACAGAGCGCGCCCCGCCCTGCGGTATACCCGACAAAATTGTTTTTTATCGTAACGTCGGGCGTAAAGGTAGCATTTTCCACCACGTCTTTGCCGACTTCCACGCCTTCGGGAATGCAGTTCAGAGTAAGCAGTATTTGGGTATCGTTGAGCCGCTCGGCACGTTCTACCGTTGCAGAGCCGTACGGCACGAGCGTCGCCTGCCGAATAAAGTCCACCGTATCGCCCTCAGCGAACGCTTTGAATCCCCAGCTTTGCTTATTCATAAACTTAACGGTAATCTGCCGCTTTTTGCCGTCCGCTTTATCCACCTGCAAATACGTACCGTGCACGTTTACGAAATCGTCGTGAGCGCCGTATGCTCGGTTTCCGTCTATGACGATATGCCCGCGACAACCTGAAAACTGAAAGTAATCGGCATTGCTTGCCGCAGTTCTACCCTCGCCAGGCGTCAAATCGCAACCGCGGAACATTACGTTTGTGCAGTACTGACTGAGCAGTCCCAATCCGTGCATTGCCTTTATGCGCAAATTCTCAAACACCAGGTTTTCGCATCGCTCGAAAAATCCGCCTATCTGGTCTCGGATTATATTGCGCGACTGAACAATGCAGCCCGCGGGCAGCTTTGCGTTTTTATCTCTAAGCGTAACTTTTATCAGATTTTTGTCTATTTCATCGATTGCCGAAAACGTGGGAACGGACGGGCGGCAACAGTCCTCGTCCGAATCGAGCATACACAGCTCGCCGAGCGAAGGATCGTAATACATGGACAGCATATTTATGCTCTTATAGGGAAACTCCCACAGCGGCGCACCGTTAGCTCCCTTTTCGCCCAGCCAGAACAGCTCACTGCCGCGAACTTCGTATAAACTTTCGGGATTGATTTTAAGGACGCAAACGCCGCCTTCCCGGCTTACCACCTCGAACTCGCTCATAGTCGGGCGCGCATAATTTACAGTCAGATTTCTGAGCGTAACGTCGGTGCAACGGTCGAATAAAATAGGAGTAATCCGCCCGTGACACATAACAGTTGCGCCGTTGCCGTCGATAGTAACATTATGCTTGTCTTTCAGATATAGTGCAAGTCGTCTCATTCCGTCGGGGTTTTCCGCCTTACTCGCCGTATTGGAGCAATAATACCCCGTAACGATATCCGCCGTGTCCTCCCAAACGTCGTAGACTCTGCCCTTATCGAGAGCAACTACCGAGTTATCCGCTATAGTATTTAAATCGCGTAATTCCATAATTCAGCCTTTCAGTTCGATTTTGCCGTTTACGACAAGCTCAAACGTTTCTCCCGTCTTGCAATTTATAACCGTATCGCCGAAGTCCAGAGTTTCGCGTCCGAAATTATTGACGATCCTGACCGAAACAGGCTTATCCGACTTTAACTTAAACTTCACGATTCTGCCCTTTTTCAGTTTCGCACCGACTAACACTCCGCCCCTCGTACGCAGGTTTTTAAAGCCGACCTCAGCCGCTCTCCATTCGTCGGGAATAGCGGGAAACAACTCGAGCGCGATATGATCCTGCATTAACATCTCGTGCAGAGCGTCGCAAAAGCCGAACGAGCTTTCGAGCGTAAACGGGCGGTAATGAAACTGAGAAAAACCGTAACGCTTAAAGTCGCCGTTAAGATGAAAACCGTTGTCCGCCACAAAGCCCTTGCAAAAAGCGCGGAGCTTTTCGTATGCGGAGTTTCCGTTTTTCATCATCGCGTAAATCTGCGCCGACATTGCAAACGAAAACCCTACCCACATTCCGGTACCGTACTTCTCCAAGTCCCACATTGTACCCGAGTAGATTTCGCGGTGCTCCGGTGTGTCGTAGTTGATCAGGTGCAACGGATACAAGCACATCAAATGCGAGAAATGACGGTGACTTTCGGTCAACCTCTTGTCGGGATCCAGCTTGATAAACTTATTATTGTCAAGAGCAATATCATCCAGCTTACCCGAAATATTCAAATACTCTTCGCTGTTTTCGCCCAGGATTTCGCAGTACTCCGCCAAAGTCTTATACAGCCAACGCATAAGCGCAAGATCGAAGTTTGAGTTGGGCGTAAGATACGCTTCTCGGCTCGCATCGAAGATTTCGGGCGAGGAGCTTAACGGCAAATACAGTTTACCGTTTCTTTCGATAAGCAGTCCCAGGATTGCCGAACCCACGTCTTTAAGATAGGGATACGCACGGGTTTTGAGAAACTCCGTATCGCCCGTGTAACGGTAGTATTCGTCAAAGCTCTGCACCGCCCACACCGTCATTGTAGGCGACAGCGAATAGTGCGCCCAACCGCCCATCGCCGTGCCCTGTAACGTACAGCACGACGGGAGCAAAAGTCCGTCCACCTTAAAAAACTCCTTAGCGAACTTCGT
>CAZBTB010000204.1:0-3523 GCA_964494605.1 uncultured Lachnospiraceae bacterium | reverse complement strand
GAATTACGGCACGTTTACTGCGGCAGGCGAAAGCAAAGGCGATTTTGTGCCGTGGCAGCCGAAAATAAGCGAAAACGGTTATTATACGGTTGATTACGAGGTGACGGAAAAATGAAAAAGGTAAATCTTACCGTAGACAAAAAGCCGGGCGAGCATTTCTTCTTCGGATATTACGATTTGCAGCCGTATAGCTCTGACAATCTTATGCACCTTACGCATAAAGTAAGCTTTATTGATAGGCTGCCTACCGCCGCGGACACTGCGGAAATCGGATACATTCGCACGGACACGCTTAAGTATGTACCCGTTGCGACTACCCGCGCTTGGAACTTTCAGCAGGGCGCTTTTTTGCAGTGGTTCGAGGATAAGAAGTCGGTTATCTTTAACGATTTCGACGGTGAAAAGTATATTTCGCGCGTGGTGGGATTGGACGGTAAAGAGTCAGTCAGGTTCGACCGTCCGTTCGCGAGCGTTTCGAAATCCGCGAATGCGGCGTTGTCTGTCAACTTTTCGAGGATTTACGATTTCCGCAAGGGCTACGGCTATTGCAATCTGCCCGATCCGTATAAGACCGAACCCGCGCCGAAAGACGACGGAATTTTCGCGGTGGACTTAAAAACGGGCGAAAGCAAACTGATTTTATCGTATAGCGCGATGAAGGAGATGTTTGAGGAAAAGCCGTTTACCGACGAAAATCTGGTCGTTAATCATATAACCTTCAATCCGTCGGGAAATAAGTTTAACTTTTTGCTGCGCAATTTCAGCGATAAGGGCAATATGTGGGGAACGGTGCTCGCCGTATCCGATATGCAGGGCAACGTGAAAAAGCTGACGAATTTCGAGACGAATTCGCATTACTGCTGGAAAGACGACGATATTTTAATGAGTTATTCGGGACTGCCCGAGTGGGGCATATATTTTATAAATACGCGTACGGGAGAGAGACAGCGGCTTAACGACGCGCTGTGCGATAAAGGAGATATACACTGTAATTATTCGCACGACAGAAAGCGGTTTATCGGCGACGGTTATCCCGAAAACGAAATGCGTTCGCTTTATTATTACGACTTTGAGAGCAAGCAATCGCACGAGATGTTCAAAGTCTATTCCGTCCCCGTAAATATTATAGACATACGCTGTGACTTACACGCACGGTGGAGCGGAGACGATACGCGTATTTCTTACGATACGACCGAAAACGGCGTGCGCGAAATTATGCAGTTGATGTTATAAATGTTTTTGACGGGAGTAAACAATGGTTAAGATTTTACAAATAGGCGAAGGGAATTTTCTGCGTACGTTCGTGGACGCGTACTTCGATACGCTCAACGAGGAAGGCGCGGGAAGCTTTGCGGTAAGTATAGTAAAGCCCATAGCGTTCGGATCTTTGGATAAGTTCGTTAAGAGTAATAATAAATATCATATCGTTTTGCGCGGCGTGGAAAACGGCAGGGCTGTCGAAAAGGTGCGCGAAATAAACGTCGTATCCGAGGCGATAGATCCGTTTGAGAATTTAAATAAATTCTATGCGTTGGCACGGGACGAAGAAGTTAAAATCGTTATTTCCAACACCACCGAGGCAGGCATTGTATTTAACGGCGGCGACGCATTCGACGACTTTGCAGACATTACGTATCCCGCTAAGCTCACCAAATGGTTGTACGAGCGTTTTAAAGCGGGCTTGGACGGCGTGTATATTCTGCCCGTGGAGCTTATCGACAACAACGCCGACGAGCTGAGAAAATGCGTCGGTTCGTACTCGAAGTTGTGGAAGCTGCCCGAAGAGTTTATCGAGTGGAACGGGAAGCGGAATTATTATTGCAATACGCTTGTGGACAGAATCGTTTCGGGGTATCCGCGCGACGAAGAAACGCAAGAGCATATTTTTAAGCTTATCGGAGAAAAGGACGAGCTGGTGAGCATAGGCGAACCGTTCGGATTGTGGGCGGTCGAGAAGAAAGGCGAGATAGAAAAGTATATAAAGGAAGGAACGCACGATATCGACGTTGTGCTTACCGACGACATTGCTTACTACAAGCGGCGCAAGGTGCGCGTGCTTAACGGCAGTCATACCAATCTTGTCGCGGCGGGGCTTATGCTGGGAAAAGAAACGGTGTACGATTGCATGACGGACGACAAGCTGTCGAAGTTTTTAAGCGATACGCTTTCAAGTGAGATTATCCCGTTCGTGTCCGACGACGTCAAAGCGACGACTCAATTCTCGGATAGCGTGATCGAGCGTTTTCTTAATCCGTACTTAAATCACCGTTTAAGCGGAATTGCGCTCAACAGTGTGAGCAAGTGGCGCGCAAGGGTTTTGCCCAGCTTTAAGGATTATTATAACAAGCACGGCAGAATACCCGCAAATCTTACCGTTGGCTTATCGTATTTACTCGCAATGTATTACAGCCGCACCGATTCGTTACAGGACGATTCCGCTGTTTTAAGGCTGTTTGCGGATAAGACGCCGCTCGAGCGGATTTTGCAGAATACGGACTTATGGGGCGAGGATTTGACGGCGTACGACGGATTACTCGAAACGCTTAAAAGAAATATCGGAAAAATCAACGACGGGAAACAGCTTTTATGAAGGACGAGACGGTATTAAATTCCAAAGACAATGTGGGAGTGCGGCTTAAAAAAAGCGACACCGTTCCCGCGGGACATAAGTTCGCCTTGCGTGATATCAAAAAGGGCGAGTTCGTCATAAAGTACGGCGAGGTTATCGGTAGAGCGACCGAGGATATCAAAAAGGGCGAGTGGGTACACACGCATAATCTAAAGTCGCATCTCGATGAAAGCGTGGAGTACAGCTATGCTCCCGAAATAGAAGAGTTTGTTAAGACGAAAGCGACTTTTAAGGGCTTCAGGCGCAGTAACGGGCGCGCGGGAATACGCAACGAGATTTATATTATTCCGACGGTGGGCTGCGTAAACAACGTTTGCATGAGACTGGAAAGGGCTGCGCAAAAGTTTGTTGCGGGCAGTATTGACGGAATATTTGCGCTGACGCACCAATTCGGTTGCAGTCAGCTAGGGGCCGATAACGCCAACATAAGAAATCTGCTGTGCGCCGTTGCCGAGAACCCCAACGCAAGCTTTGTGCTGATCGTGGGACTGGGTTGCGAGAATAACGGCTTGGACGCAATCGTTCGCGAATTACGGGGAAGAGATAACGTAGCTTTTTATAACTGTCAGGAGGTTGAGGACGAAATAGGCTACGGGCTGGAAATCCTAAAGGGATTTATCGATAAAGCAAAAGATTTAAGTCGCGAAGAAATCGACTTTGCCGAGCTTACGATAGGGCTTAAGTGCGGAGGTAGCGACGGATTTTCGGGAATTACCGCCAATCCGTTGGTGGGACGTATTGCCGACCGAGTGGTTTCCGCAGGCGGCAGTGCGGTTTTGACCGAAGTGCCCGAAATGTTCGGTGCGGAGCAGATTCTCATGAATAAGTGCGAAAGCCGCGAAGTTTTCGAAAAGTATAAGAAAATGATAGAGGACTTCAAGGCGTATTACACGG
>CAZBTB010000203.1:0-3527 GCA_964494605.1 uncultured Lachnospiraceae bacterium | reverse complement strand
AATCGGCTTTTTTGATCTTGTTTATATTTATACCGTCGTAACGGATTTTTCCGCCTTGTATCTCGTAGAAACGGTTTATAAGGCTGGTTATAGTTGTTTTTCCTGCGCCCGTCGATCCTACAAACGCAATCTTTTGACCGGGTTTGGCGTAAAGAGATAAATCGTGCAACACGATTTTTTCGGGTTCGTATCCGAACACAACGTTTTCAAGCTCGACTTTGCCTTCGAGCTTTGTGTACGTAACCGTCCCGTCGCCGTGTGGATGCTTCCATGCCCAGACGTTCGTCTTTTCGGCAGTTTCACGGATTGTGCCGTCAGCATCGATTTCGGCGTTTACAAGCTCGACATAGCCTTCGTCTACTTCGCTCTTTTCGTCTATCATATCGAAAATACGCTCGGCACCGGCAAGCCCCGATAAAATTGCGTTTGTCTGCTGTGACACCTGCGTAATGGGATTGGCAAATTGGCGGATAGCCATAAGGAAAGAGATTAACTTACCTAATTCGATTCCGCCGACGTTGGAAATCATAAGTACAGACCCTACGATTGCAATAACCGCATAAGCAACATGAGAAAGATTGCCCATAATCGGCATTAGTATATTAGCGTAAGTATTTGCCGCACACGATGAAGCGCGCAGTTCCTCATTAAGCTCGTCAAACCTGTTTTTTACGTTGGGTTCGTGACAAAATACTTTTACGACGCGCTGACCGTCAATCATCTCCTCGATATAACCGTTTACTTCGCCTATTGCTTTTTGCTGTCTTTTAAAGTTTTTTCCGCTTCGGGAAGTCATGAATTTGATAATAATCAGCATAACAACAATCATAACTACTATTGCGGCGGTTAAAATCGGAGACAAAACCAGCATCATGGCAAACACGCCCACAATGTTTATCAGCGACAGAATCAGCTGAGGAACGCTCGAACTCATTACCTCGCGCAAAGTATCTACGTCGTTGGTATAACGCGACATAAGCTCACCGTGGGTATGGGTATCGAAATATTTAATAGGCAGGGTTTGCATATGGGTAAACATATCGTCACGGATACGGTTAAGTACACCTGCGGATATATGAACCATCAATCGGTTATATAGATAAACCGACAATATACCCAAAACGTAACAGCCACCCATAACCGAAACGGCAACAATAAGATTTTTGACTACACCCGCCCAGTTGCCTATATACGGCGCAATGTAATCGTCGATAAGAATGGATACAAAATAAGTGTTGGCTATAGATACCGCCGAATTAATTAAAATTCCAAACACGACAAATATCAGAGCAACCTTATATTTGCCGAGATACCTAAGCAGCCTACCGATAGTCTTTTTTGTATTTTTCGGTTTTGAAAATTTCTGATTCCTTACAGGAGGCATACTATTCCACTCCTTTCATCTGAGAAGCATAAACGTCACGGTAAATCTCATTGGTTGCCATAAGCTGATCGTGCGTTCCGATTCCGTCGATGCGTCCGTCATCCATTACTATGATTTTATCGGCGTCAGATACCGAACTGATTCTCTGAGCGATAATAATCGTAGTAATATGCGCCAAATTCTTCTTAAACGCCGCACGGATCTTTGCGTCGGTTGCCGTATCGACCGCGCTCGTCGAGTCGTCCAGGATGATTATTTTAGGATTTTTGAGTAATGCTCTGGCTATGCACAATCTTTGCTTTTGTCCGCCCGAAACGTTTACACCGCCCTGTCCCAAGTCGGTTTCGTAGCCTTTTGGGAAAGACATAATAAAGTCATGCGCTTCAGCCGCTTTAGCCGCTTCGACCACCTCTTCAAACGTCGCGTTCTCGTTACCCCACTTTAAGTTTTCTAAGATTGTGCCGCTGAATAAAACGTTCTTTTGCAAAACCATGGCAACGTTGTCTCGTAAGTTCTTAAGCTTATACTCCTTAACGTTATGTCCGCCGACAATCACTTCGCCGCCGTTTACGTCGTAAAGACGCGGAATAAGCTGGACAAGCGAACTTTTCGCCGATCCCGTTCCGCCTATTATGCCCACGGTCTCGCCGCTGTTAATACTCAGGTTTATGCCGTCGAAAACCAGGTTTCCGCTCTCTTTGGAATAACCGAACTTAACGTCGTTAAAAACTACGCTTCCGTCGGCAGGAACAAGATTCTCGTCCGCGTCGGTATCTTCGATATCGATCTTTTCGTCAAGCACTTCGACAATACGGTTCATGGATGCACGCGACAAAACTATTTGCACAAATGAAAAGGCAATCATCATCAGCGACATCAGTATCTGCATAATATACGTAATAAAGCCGGTAATATCGCCTTCCGTCATTAAGCCTTCGATTGCGAAGTTAGCGCCGAACCAGAATATCGCAAGCATACAGCCGTACATGCAAAGCTGCATAATCGGTCCGTTTAATATAATCAGCTTTTCCGCGCGAATCTGCGTCTTTCTTACGTCCGAAGAACACTCTTTGAACTTCTCGTTTTCGTAATCCTCGCGCACAAAAGATTTGACTGTATGTATCGCCACCAGATCTTCTTGTACGTCGCTGTTAAGCTTATCGTATTTTTTTAACATGACCTTAAAGCGCGGATGTGCTTTAGTCATAATCAAAAACAGCGAAATCGCCAAAACCGGAATGGCGAACACGAACACAAGCGACAACTGCGCATTTATGGAAACCGCCATAATCGTTGCAAAAATCAACATAGATGGGGCGCGAACCAATATTCTGATCACCGTCATAAACGCCATTTGAGTATTGGTTACGTCTGTTGTCAGTCTTGTCACAAGCGACGCAGTCGAATACTTATCAACGTTGTAAAAGGAAAAATCCTGTATTTTATCAAACAGCCTTTTTCTGATACCCTTTGCAAATCCCGTGCCTGCAACCGCGGCAAATCTGCCCGACAGTGCACCGCCGAGCATTGAAATAACGGACATTCCTATCATAATAAGACCGTAGTTAAGACAGTACTGAGTATCACCTTTCTGAATACCGTTATCGATGATATTTTTCATCACAATGGGAAGAAGCACTTCCATTGCAACTTCGATAAGCATAGTAAGCGGCGCAAGTATAGCGTAAACCTTATAC
The DNA here is from genome assembly GCA_964494605.1 of uncultured Lachnospiraceae bacterium. GTDB lineage: Bacteria > Bacillota > Clostridia > Christensenellales > Pumilibacteraceae > UBA10677. The sequence continues at coordinate 446 of CAZBTB010000203.1, read as the reverse complement.
TTGCCCACACACGGCAGTAGTTTTTTAAGCATTATAGTCCTCCGTTGTTCATTGACAATTATACTACAAATAAATTTTTAAGTCAAACGGAAATTTTTACGATTTCGCCGTTTTTTAAATTTAAAGAGCAGATATAACCGTCTACTACGGTTTCGCTTAACGGTTCGGATTTTTCGTATTTGTTTTTATAATTCACTATAAACGCTCTTTCCGAATATTCTCCGACATAAGTATACGCACGTATAATTGCGCTCGTATTGATCAATTCAACCGGAATTTCCTTAATATTTACTCCGTATCCCAACATCAGTAAAGTAACATTATCGCTTGAATATGTATAACCGACAAACCCATCTGAGTAAACGGGTTTAATTCCTATAAAATCATCGGACAAATCGGTAAACAAATAAAACGGAACTTCGGCTTTAATCAATAAAGTCAGCGCA
>CAZBTB010000202.1:0-3530 GCA_964494605.1 uncultured Lachnospiraceae bacterium | reverse complement strand
GTGTACAGAGAACCGTCGTCATTTAATATTTCCCCGTAACGAAACGTAAGATTTGCACCGCGCTCTCCTATCACGTCGCACTCGATAAACCCCGCCATATTCTGATCGGTGGTATAAATATCCGCGTTGCCTACCCTGTGCAAAAAGCGCAAGGGTAATTTTTCTTTTACCTTTGTACGCGGCGATACGGACGGAGTGAGAAGATGCGAACGGCTTTTCTGCACGACGGGCGCTTTCCAATTCGTAACGTCATAAGAAAAATCCGCAAAATTGCCTTTCGACAAACGCCCGTCGATATGTTCTCCGTGCAAAATATCGTTGTACGTAATCTCTCCCGTGCTTACTTTCCAACTCGTATCGGTAACAACGGATTCGGTTTTTCCGCATGAATCGGTAAGCACGATTTCGGCAATAAAACAGGGACTGTCCACGCCGTAATACTCTTTCGCGCGCCCCCAGATCGCCGAACCGCACGCCCACCCGTTTCCCAGAACAACGCCTACGGCATTGTCCGGACGCAAATATCCGGTTATATCGTAGGTATAATAATCGACGCGCTTATTGTAGTCGGTCCAACTGCCTACGAATTCGTCGTCGAGCGTAACCTCCGCGCCGTTGCAATACACCTTGCACCAACCGAGCACGGCAATTTTCAAAAGCGCACGTTCAACCGCACCACAAGAAAAAGCCTTAAAAAAGCAGGGCGCATATTCTTTATCGTCGGTTGTATTGCCAAGCCAATCTCCGCGTATCATAATCCCTCCGATTAAACCGTTACGTTTATTTTTTCGTACTGTCGGATTTGCGCTTTTTACGTAAAATCATGAACACCGCAACCGCACCGCCGGCAACGGCTACGACAACCGAAACGACAACCGAAACGATAATTACCGTCTTGTTCCCGTCCGGGGCTTTATCGTTGCCGTTCTCCGTTCCTCCGACACTGCCGTCGTCTCCGCCGCCGTTACCCGTAACGTCTCCGCCGCTTGGGGCTTCGGACTCATACACCGCCGTTACGGAAACGTCTCCGCTCACCGTAAACGTAAGAGCAGCCTCCTCGCTGTCTTTTCCGTTAACGATCCACTTGACAAAGACTTTGCCGTCGATTTCCCGAGGCTCCAATCTTACGGACGCTCCGTAAACGTATTCCGAAGCCGACTCGACGCCGTTGACCATAAGCGTAACCGTGTAATAACGGTCTAAAGTCTCAAACGTTGCTTCGTATCTTGCATCTCCCGTTACCGGCACAATCTCGCTGTCCCAACCGTCGAATTTGTAAGTGTGCTGCGCGTCCGCCGCTTTTTTAGGCGCCTCGCCCTCGTATACGGGCAGCTCGCCGTATTTCCACTCCGTGCGGATTTCCGACAGTCCGTTCGCCCAGGTGACGGTATAGGTGCGTTCCGTCTCGGCAAAAACGGGAAGGATTTCCATATCTGCAGTCACGTTATCGAACTCTTTATCCCAATTTGCGAAACTGTAATTATTCCGGTCGTCCGCCGCTTTGACGGGGGTCGATTGGGGCGCCGTAGCCGCATTGCCCTCCAACACTCTGTCCGTTTTCATAACGGAGCCGTCACCGTTTTTGAAAGTAACGTTATAGTAATTGCCCACTTCAAGCGGGACTTTGCCTTCGAAAACGTTACCGAAATCATCGGTTGCGACCGCTTTTAACGCATAACCGTGCAAAACGTTGAGAGCGTCGCCCGTAACCTCTTCTTCGTCCTCGTCCAAAAGCTTGTATTCTACGCTCGCAACTTTGAGGTTATCCGACACGGTAATTCCGATTATCTCGGCAATCTCGTCCGCGTCGGAATATTCGACAAGCGAATCGAACTTAAAACCGTTCGACTCCGTTGCGAATTTCGGACTCTCCCGGTCGATCAGGTCGTTGCCCGCTATGTACAGGTCTTTTCCCACCTGAGAAAGCATAAAGGAAACCTTTTGCGTACCCGCCGGGATTTCGCCGAATTCCACCGAGAATTTGATCTTTCCCGAAGAGAACAGATTCGTTATCCAACTCTCCGAAAATCTTTCGAACGCTTCGGGATGTTCTTCGCTGTTCAGTTCGCTGAGACAGCCGTTAAGATAGCTTTCGGACAGCATATCCGCCATCAATCTGGTTCCGCTTGCCGGTTTCGCGTTGGAATACCAAGTCGGATTTCCCGTCGTATAACTGAACGTATGGTAGTCGGGATTTTCGAATACGCCCGCATACGGAGTAGCTCCGCCCCACTCCCTCGTGATATTAAAAGAACCTTGTTCATTATATCCTCCGACAAGCCAGCTGTTACCTACGGTTTTCTGATTTTTTCCGCCCGTCAGTTCCGTATTCATAAATGCGGAATAACTGCCGAACCACAAATCGTCGGCAAGCGATACGTGTCCCGCTACCGAAGCAGTTCCGTACCAAAGACCGGAATATTCTCTCTGCGATACAATCAGTTTTTGCTTGGGATTTTCCGAATCTTCAAAGAACAGCTTCATATATCTTGCTTCTTTAACCGCATAATCGTCGGGAGACATTTTCAGCGTAATGCCGCTCGCCAAATCCGCTTCGGTCAGATAATTCCAATAAGTAAACTTAGCTTTGCCGTCCGCTACGGGTACGCCCAGCCTTACGCCCGTAAAATCGTCCTCGTCGATATAGCTCGTCGTATAAGCCACTCCGTCGGAAAGCGTACCGGTCTTGCTTTCGCGCTCAGGCATTTGCGTAAGCGGTTTACCGCCTACTTGCGAAATAAGGAAGGAAACGGACTTGCTCGTATCGACTACTCTCTCGAACTGAACGGTAAAGCAAATTTTCCCCGACGGAAAAAGATTGTCGACGTACTCATCCGTATAACGCGAAATAATATCCGCGTATTTTTCCCGTAACGCTTCGGTCTCGGTCAGTTTCTCCGTCGATAGCGTCTGAAACGATTCGTTTTTAAGATCCGCTAAGGTTTTATCCCCCTGGGCAACACCCGCCTGAGACGCCCATATCACGTTTGCGTTTTCCGTAGTTACTGCGAATTTCATCGTTTGCAGCGAAGGCTTGACAAACACTCCTTCGTAAGTGCCCCATCCCGAATTAATACCGTAGCCGCCTTTGTTCGAATAACCATTCTGCTGACCATAAGGAATAGCGACCGTATTTTGGGAAACGTCGGTCATATACAGCGTATTGTATCCGTTCTCATACGTTTTCATATCCGCCAGCGCAACATGCCCGTAAGTGGACGGATTACTATACCAGTTGCCTCCGTCCGACCAACCTATCACAAGCTTATTGTCGATGTCCAGCGAATCCTGAAAAATAAGCTTCATTGCCTTTACTTCCGCCGTGGCGGGATCATTCGGCGTCATAATAAAGGATATTCCGCTTGCCAAATCTGCTTTAGTCAGATATGCGGGATACACGAATTTCGGCGTGACGCTCCCCGGCAAAGTGATCTTTACGCCCGTTACCTCATCATGCGTTTCCGTGCCTTTTTGCGAATAACCGTATTCGTACGTATAGTTGTTTTCGACGGTGAGTTTTGTAATGTTAC
>CAZBTB010000201.1:0-3537 GCA_964494605.1 uncultured Lachnospiraceae bacterium | reverse complement strand
GAGCAACGGGCGCGGAACACGAAGATATGTTGAAACGTCCCGATGGGTATATGACTGCTTGGATGTGTTGGCAGTTGCAGGGAGATACCGAAGCGGCAAAAGCATTTATAGGCGATAATGCCGAAATACTATCTAACGCAATTTGGCAGGACGTGGAAAAGAATATCTAAACAAGCTACACTAAAATGCAAAATAAAAAGAGAGGCAATAACCTCTCTTTTTATTTTATGCTTTTAAAATTTAAAACTTATTGCACTCATTACCAAGAGCCAACAAAGTGCATACAATGTAATATATCTCTAAAAGGAATGTGCCTATGAAAAGACTATTATTATGTTTTGTGTGTGTTCTACTATTATTTGTAACGGGATGTTCGTCCGATAAGGATACCTATGTTGTCAAAAAGGTAATGATTGATGTGAACGGCGAAGCAATCTTACGCGATATTGACAAAGACACGCTGGAAGAATACACGGGTGTCGCTAATGCAATAAATAGCATCGGCAACAAAATAGTTGTTAAAGACAACGAAGTGATGTTCAACGGAAGCGAAACTGAACATCTAAAAGGTATAAAAATAGATTATGACGAAGAATACGATGAATATTATATAAAATTTCCAGAGCTACCCCCAGTCATATATAAAGGCTCAAAGGTCTTTGATAACGAAATCTATATTTATATTCCAATTCAAAAAACGCTTTCCTATCTGATTTTTGAAAAGAAGTAAGGGTGGCAAATTTTTAGCGACAAAAAACATAAAGGACGGCTTGTGATTATTCACAAGCCGCCCTTTCTACTTATTGCCGAAATAAAAAGTAAATCCGAACCACTCACTTGTAACAAGTAAACAATTCGGATTATACTCTTTTGGTGCTCCCGGCGAGAATCGAACTCACAACGACCCCTTAGGAGGGGGTTGTTATATCCATTTAACTACGGAAGCAGATTTACATGTTGGATTCTCGCGGCGAGAATACTCGCATACGCTCGTGGCGTTCGCGCTGAAGCGCTCGGCTAAGCGACCTCACAACAACGTCTTAAAAGGAGTTGTTATATCCAATTAACTACGGAAGCAGATTTAATTGCAACGAAGATAATTTTAATACAAAAGCGGGAAAAAGTCAAGTAAATGCGTGCTTGGGGAGAATAAAAAAGGAGTTAAGCGGGTTATACTAGGAAAAATCTTCCTTAAGGAGTGAATTATGAACGCAATAGTACTTGCAGGCGGATTCGGGACGAGATTGAAACCGTTGACGGACGCGTGCCCGAAACCCATGCTGAGGATAGCGAACAGACCTATGCTCGATTATGTAGTGGCGCAGTTATACAACTACGGCATAGCCGAAATGGTGTTTACGCTTGGCTATTTGCCCGAGCAGGTAGAAGAACACGCCAGTTCTTACCGCGGGATAAAGTGTAATTTTTCGGTTGAGGTCGAGCCGCTCGGAACGGCGGGCGGAGTTAAGGCGGCGGAGAAATATCTTGACGACGTTTTCGTGGTTATAAGCGGCGACGCGCTGAGCAATATCGATTTAGGCAAAATGCTCGAGCAGCATTTAAATAGCGGTGCGGCGGTTACTATGGCGACGACTACCGTTCCGAATCCGCGGCTTTACGGAGTGGTGCGGCTTGACGGTGACAACAGGGTAGTCGGGTTTGTCGAAAAACCGCAGACCGAGGAGTACGGCAATCTTGTAAATGCGGGAGTGTACGTGGTAAACAAAAGCGTTCTGGACTATGTTCCCAGAAACGTAATGTTTGATTTTTCGCGCGACCTTTTTCCGCAGTTGATGGAATCGGGCGAGCTTGGCGCGTACTTGCATAACGGATATTGGTGCGACATCGGTGACAAAGAGAGCTATTACCGAGCGAATTTCTTTATGAAGAACGGCGGCTTTTACGACTTTATTCCTTCGTTTGAAGCACCGTCGTACGAATCCGAGGTTACGGGTGATAATTTGATCAACGACAGTGCTGTAATTGTCGGCAATCTCAAAGGCTGCATAGTGGGGCGGGACGCGCGGATTGCAAGCAGTGCAGACCTATACAAATGCGTGGTGACCGACGGCGCGCTTGTCACAGGAAAACACGCATATTCTATTATCGGCGCAGATTATGTCGAAAAATTGGACAATATCGAAGAAAAATCACATTCGGAGGAAAATTATTACTCTAATTTGTTGTTTAGCCGTTATTAAACGATTGCTTTTTTCGGGAAAATCCTGTATAATGAATACGGAAACTAAATAATTTAATATTCATTATTATCGGAGGTTTTCATTGCGACATAATATTGATGAACCCGCTCTCAAGGTTGTTTTCCTTGGGGGTGTAGGTGAAATCGGTAAAAATATGACCGCACTGGAGTACGGTGACGAAATTATCGTTATCGACTGCGGTCTTACTTTTCCCGACGGCGACATGCCGGGAGTGGATTTGGTTATTCCCGACGTTACTTATTTATTGGCTAATAAAAGCAAGGTTAAGGGCATAGTGCTCACCCACGGCCATGAGGATCATATCGGTGCATTGCCGTACATTTTAAAAGACCTTAACGTGCCCGTCTACGGAACGAAGCTGACGCTTGCGCTTGTCGATGCTAAGCTCAGGGAGCAAAAGGTGGACGGCAACTTAAACGTCATTAAGCCCAAGAGCGTTGTTGCTTTGGGCGAGAATTTCAAGGTTGAATTCGTAAAGGTCAGCCACTCGATAGCGGGCAGCGTTGCGCTCAGTATAACCACGCCCATAGGCGTTGTGTTCCATACCGGCGACTTTAAGGTGGACTATACGCCCATAGACGGCAACCTTATCGACTTAAAGCGTATTTCCGAAATAGGCGGAAAGGGTGTTCTGTTGCTCCTAGCCGAAAGTACGAATATCGAGCGTCCGGGGTCTTCCATGAGCGAATCGACGGTAGGCGCGTCAATGAATCATATCTTCGCCGAAAATACCGAGCGGAGGATTTTCGTGGCGACTTTCGCGTCCAACATTCACCGACTTCAGCAGATTATCGACATAGCCAAAAAGTACAAGCGTAAAGTCGCGTTCGGCGGTCGAAGCATGATAAATATCGTAGAGTGCGCGACAAAGATAGGCGAGCTGAAGCTTGACAAAAACAATATTGTAGACATCGAGCAGATTAACAAGGTCGAGGACAAGAACCTGTGTATTATTACGACGGGCAGCCAGGGTGAGCCGATGAGCGCACTGACGCGTATTGCGTCCGACGATTTCAATAAGGTGACTATCGGATACAACGATACGGTTATTATTTCCGCGTCGCCTATTCCCGGAAACGAGCGCATGGTGTACAACGTCATAAACAACCTTTACCGTCACGGAGCAAAGGTTATTTACGAGAGCATTGCCGAGGTTCATGCGTCGGGACACGCTTGTCAGGACGAAATCAAACTCATTCATTCGCTTATTAAACCAAAGTTCTTTATTCCCGTTCACGGCGAGAGACGGCACCTTCAAAAGCATGCCGAGCTTGCAATGCGCATGGGTATGCCGTCGTCCAACATAATTCTTACC
>CAZBTB010000200.1:0-3540 GCA_964494605.1 uncultured Lachnospiraceae bacterium | reverse complement strand
TTGTAGGAATAATAGCAGGTGCGTCAGCGCCGGACGAGCTGATTACGGAGGTAAAAGAGTACATGAGTGAAAAGTTCGCAGACGTTCAAAATGCAGAGTTTCTTGACGCGATTGAGAATTCGTTTGTAAGCTACAAAGAGGGAAGACGTGTTAAGGGCACTGTTATTTCCGCGGACGACAAGGGCATTAAGCTTACCATCGGCGGTAAGAAAGACGGCTTTATCCCCAAAGATGAAGTCAACATGGACGGGTCGTTTAATCCCGCCGAGTTTGCCGAGGGTATGGAGCTTGAGGTAAGAATCGGTAAAAGCGACAGCGATACCGGATGCATACTGCTTTCCAAAAAAGCCGTCGATGCAATCAAAGAAGCAGATAAAATCGTCGAGACAATCAGAAACGGCGAGAATTTCGAGATAACCGTCGATAAGAACGTAGAAAAAGGACTTACCGCAAAGCTCGGAACGTATAACGTGTTCGTTCCCGCTTCACAGGTAGAAGAGAGATTCGTACGCGACTTAAAGAAGTACGTCGGCAAAAAGCTTTCCGTTACCGCGCTCGAAATCGACGATAACAAACATAAGATCGTTGCAAGCCACCGCAAAATCGTAGAGGCCGAACGCAAGGCTAAAGAGGACGTTTTCTGGGCTAACGTCGTTCCCAACATGATTGTAAGCGGTGTCGTTAAGCGCACCACCGTTTTCGGTGCATTCGTAAGCGTTGACGGTTTCGATTGCTTGGCGCATATCGTAGACCTTTCCTGGACTCATATCAAAAACGTCGAAGAGGTTCTCACCGTCGGCGAGACTTATGAATTCGTTGTGTTGAGCGCTGACAGAGAAAAGAACAGAGTTTCGCTCGGATATAAGCAGCTTCAGCCCCATCCGTTCGTTGCGTGCATCGAAAAGCACCCCGTCGGCTCTACCTGCAAGGGTAAGGTCGTAAGCGTTGTTCCGTTCGGCGTGTTCGTCGAAATCGAGCCGCATATCGAGGGACTTGTTCATGTTTCCGAAGTGGCTCACGCTTTCGTGAAAAATATCAACGAGGTTATCAACGTCGGCGACGAGGTCGAAGTCAAGATTCTCGGATATGACGAGGCAAACCGCAAGATCAACCTCAGCATAAAGGCTTGCTTGCCCGAGGAGGAAAAGCCTGCCGCACCCGAAGCTACCGAAGAAGAAAGCAAGAGCGCCGAAAAGAAACCCGGTAAGAAACGCGTAAAACAAGATAAGTCCGAGCCCGAGGGCGAAAAGGAATGGAGCGAGGATACCTCCAATAATCCTTTTGCAGACCTTCTCAAAGATTTGGACGTTAAATAAGAAGTAAAAAAATTATCTCTTGCAATCCAAGAGATAATTTTTATGTAGCACGCTTGACCGCTAAGTAATATATATTGTTATGTTTGATTTGCATAACGATTTGATTACTTCGGGTCAAGATAAAAAAGCAATTATCGAGATTGCCGAAAACTATTCCCGTAACGAAATGGGAGTTGTTTTGGCTTTCTGGTCCACAGAGCACAGCGCAATTCCCGACTTAAGCTATCTGCCTGAGCGCAAAAATCTGTACTTCGCCGTCGAGGATATGCACTTTTTCGATTTTTCCGACGCCGACAGGCTTTTGAAGCTACGTCCCGTTTATTGCGGACTGACCTGGAACTTCGATAACGGTTTGGCGGGCGGCGCGCTGTCTTGCGGCAGACTGACTGCAAAAGGTAAAAATGTATTGAGATTTCTTAATTCCAACGCTATAGCCGCCGATACCGCACATTTAAACAGACAAAGCTTTTATGACGTTATCGATACTGCCGAAACGGTTATAAACTCGCATACCTTTATTTACGACATAAATCCGCATCCGAGGAATATCACATTCGGGCAGATCGAAGCGATAGTAAACCGCGGCGGATTGGTGGGATTTACGCCTGTACGCAGCTTTGTCGGCGGGGGCGTTGACGGATACGTGTCGGGAATCGATAAGTGCTTGCAGCGGTTCGGAGACGAAAACTTTGCAATCGGTACCGATATCAACGGTTCGACCGATTTCCCCGACGAACTGACCGATTACAGTGGTTATAAAGTTGTAGTGGAAAAGCTGTTCAGGCTGGGATATTCGGTTAGAACGTTAGACAAACTTATGAATTTAAACGCGGCTGAGTTTTGCCGCAGGAGACAAAAATGAAAGATTTATACGAAAATCCGCTTAATTCGAGATACGCAAGCCGTGAAATGTCGGCTGTATTTTCCGACGATAACCGCTTTAGACTTTGGAGAAAGCTTTGGATTGCGCTCGCCGAGAGCGAGAAGGAACTCGGGCTGAACATTACCGACGGACAGATAGCCGAGATGAAGAAATTCGCCGAGGATATTAATTACGAAGTAGCCGAAAAACGCGAGGCGGAAGTCCGTCACGACGTTATGGCTCACGTTTTTGCTTTCGGAACGCAGGCAAAGAGCGCAATGCCCATAATACATCTCGGCGCAACGAGTTGCTACGTTACCGACAACGCCGAAATAATAATGATAGGACAGGCTCTTGAGATTATCCGCAAAAAGCTTGTCGGTGTCATGAATAAGCTTAAAAATTTTGCGCTCAAGTATAAGGGGGTTGCGACGTTGGGCTTTACGCATCTTCAGCCCGCACAGCTCACTACGGTAGGCAAGCGCGCTACGCTTTGGTTACAGGATTTAATGCTTGACTATTACGATTTGGAATATCTCATAAAAAACACCAAATTGCGCGGCGTCAAGGGTACTACGGGCACGCAGGCAAGCTTTTTGAGCCTCTTCGACGGAGATCACGAAAAGGTGAGACAGCTCGAAAAGCTCATCGTCGGAAAAATGGGTTATGACAGTGCTTACGGCGTTACGGGACAAACCTATACGCGAAAATACGATTACAATGTTTTATCCGTATTGTCCAAGATTGCTCAGAGCGCATATAAATTTGCGAACGACCTCAGAATTTTGCAGAACATGAAGGAAATGGAAGAACCGTTTGAAAAAACGCAAATCGGCTCGTCCGCAATGGCTTACAAGCGCAATCCCATGCGCAGCGAAAGAATGTGCGGTCTGGCGCGTTTCGTTATTTCATTGCCCGTAAACGAGGCTGTTACGGCATCGACACAGTGGTTCGAGCGCACGCTTGACGACAGTGCAAACAAGCGTATTACTATAGCTCAGGCGTTCCTCGCACTCGACGGAGTTCTCAATCTTTATCTCAATATTTCCGAGAATATGGTTGTTTATGAGAATACGATCAAAAAGCATATTGCAGCGGAGCTTCCGTTCATGGCAACCGAAACAATTCTTATGGAATGCGTAAAGGCAGGCGGCGACCGTCAGGAGCTTCACGAGAAAATCCGTTCTCATTCGATGGCGGCGGCAAAGCTCGTCAAAGAAGAGGGCAAGGACAATGACTTGCTGTCCAGAATAAAAACAGACGAAGCTTTCAAAGCAGTTTGGGATAGACTTGACGAGATCACCGATGCAAACGCATTTACGGGCAGAGCCGAGCAGCAGGTTGTTGATTTTATAACCTCCG
>CAZBTB010000199.1:0-3553 GCA_964494605.1 uncultured Lachnospiraceae bacterium | reverse complement strand
CCAAATCCTCGTCCACCGTCGCGGTTTTACCGCCCTGAGTGTTGTTTTCGTAGTTGAAAAACACGTCTACGGAACCGCGGCTGAGATACTTTTTGATTGAGCGCTTTACCGTATCTTCGAGTGCGGACAGCGCTTTGGGCATACGGCAGTTAATCTCCAAAAACCGATTGTTGACCGATTTCATCTCGATCGTTATCTGTCTGCCGTCTTGGTTCTCGACACACTTGCCGTAACCTGTCATACTGTTCATTGCGCTTTTTCTCCTGAAAATTTATAAAGCTCGTCGGGTAAAATATCTATCTTTTCGCACTCGCCGTCAACCTTAACAAGAACTACGTCGCCGCTTGTTACCTCTCCGATTCGGGTAAGTTCGATATCTGCCGCTTTCATTGCCGAAGCGATTTCCGCCTCGTCGGACGAGGCGACCAGCATACTGCCGCTTGAAATAAGCCTCAACGGGTCCACGGAAACAATCGCTGCAAGCTTTTCGGTCAGTTCGTCTACGGGCATTTTTTCTTCGTAAATTTTCGCGCCCAGTTTAGCCGACCGACAAACCTCCGCAACCGCGCCCAATATTCCGCCCTCGGTAACGTCGTGCATCATGCTTACCGACTTAAGTTCCGACAGAATACGCGACTCTTTTACGACCTCGAGCGAGTCGTTGAACCTGTCGAGTTTTGCTTTTTCTACGTCGGACAGTACAAGCTTATCCTTGATTATGTCGGCTAAGATGCAAGTACCTTCAAGCCCGAGCTTTTTGGTGACGTACAGCTTATCGCCCTTTTTAAGGTCGGTTTTTCTGATAAGTCGCTTTACTCTGCCTATCGCCGTTCCCGAAACAATGGGACGATTGACGCAATCCGAAAACTCGGTATGCCCGCCTACGATATCGACGCCCACTTCAGCCGCTTTTTCGCTCGCACCCTTCATGATAACTCCGACGTCGGACGCTTCGCAATCGGGCGGCATTATTACGGTCATAGTCATAGCTACGGGCGTTCCGCCGTTTGCCGCAATATCGTTACAGCAAACGCTCACGCACAATGCGCCCAGTTTTTCGGGCTCCATAACCGCCGTAATCGGGTCGGACGAGACAAGCACGGTATCTTCGATTTTAAGCGCGGCACAGTCTTCGCCCAGCGCCGCCGAAAGTAAAACTTCGGGGCGGGTTCTGCGGAGTAACGCTATTACATTGCTCTCGAGTTCGTCCGTTGTTAGCTTACCAAGTTTCATACGATATAATTATATCACACAAATACCGAAAACTCAACTGTTTAACAGTGAAATAAACTCATTCTCGTCGATTATTTTTATTCCCAGCGACCTTGCCTTATCGAGCTTCGACCCTGCGCTTTCGCCGGCAAGCACGTAATCGGTCTCTTTCGATACCGAGGACGCAACCTTGCCGCCTGCTGCAAGTATCATTTCGGACGCTTCGGAACGCGATATGCTCAACGTACCCGTAAGCACAAATTTTTTGCCGCCGAGCTTGCCGTTGACATTTGCTTTTTTCATCTTCGGGTCGATGCCTATTTCGCGGAATTTTTCCACCAAAGCGCGGTGTTTTCCGAAATAGGACATTATGGAATCGGCAATAATCTCGCCTATATCCTCGACCGCCAGCAGTTGTTCGCGGGTTGCATTCATTAGGTTTTCCATCGAGCCGAAACACTCGGCAAGATCGCGCGCCGACTTTTTGCCGACGTTGTCGATACCGAGCGCATTGATAAACCTATCAAGCGTTACCGACTTGCTTTTTTCCACGGACGCCAAAAAATTATCTGTTTTCTTGCGCTTGAAGCCGTCGAGTTTAGCTAAGTCGCTTGCGGTCAATGCGTAAATATCGGTCAGGGATTTTACTCCGAGTTTTTTGTAAAGCTGCTCTATCGCCTTTTCGCTTACGCCGCGAATGTCCATACACTCCTTGGTCGCGAAGTGCTCCAGCCTCCCGATAATCTGCGGCGGACAACCGTTCTCGTTGGGGCAAAAAATATGCGCGCCGTCCTCGATAATTTCCGTTCCGCACGACGGACAAACCGTAGGCGGCTTAATTTCTTTTCCGCCGTTATCTTCGGCAACGCCCAAAATTTCGGGAATAACGTCGTTTGAGCGGCGGATAAACACGCGGCTGCCGATCTTGACTTTTTTACGCAGAATATCGCCGTAATTGTTGAGCGTTGCTTTTCTTATGGTCGCGCCGCACAGCTCGACAGGCTCGAGAAGTCCGAGCGGCGTGAGTTTGCCCGTGCGTCCGACGTTCCAAACCACGTTCTTTAATTTCGTGGTTGTCTCCTCCGCCTCGAACTTGTAAGCCATTGCCCAACGCGGGAACTTATCGGTATAACCGAGCTTTTCCCGAATTGTTAAATCATCGACCTTTACCACCATTCCGTCAATCAAAAAATCAAGCGAGCCGCGATCTATACTGTCGATTTTCTTGATTATCTCCTCCATGTTCTCGGACACGAAAAGCATATCCGTCTTAAAGCCGTTGTTTTTCAGAAAATCAATCGAATCGCGTTGAGAATACAGCCCGTTCGAATCCAAATAATTGATGTTGTAGAAAATTATGTCGAGATTTCTCGCCGCAGTCACTTTTGGGTCTAAATTGCGTATTGCGCCCGCTACGCCGTTACGCGCGTTTTTAAGCGGTTCGGAAGCGGTTTCGTTATACTTTTTAAGCGCCGACAAGCGCATTATTCCTTCGCCCTGAGCCTCGAAAAGTCCTTTGTAAGGCACGGACAGCGGTATCGATTTTATTGTGGAAACCTGTGCCGTTACGTCCTCGCCCGTTACGCCGTTACCACGTGTTGCCGCTCCGACGAAATACCCGTTTTCATAGGTCAACGACAGAGTCAAACCGTCAAGCTTATACTCAAGCGTGTACTTTGCCTCGGGTGCAGCGCTCTTGATTTTCACGTCCCAAGCGCGAAGTTCGTCATAGCTGTTGCATTTATCCAAGCTGTAAAGTCTGTTTATGTGCGTATGCGGCTTGAATTCCTTTATCGGATCCCCGCCTACTTTACGCGTAGGAGAATCGGGAAGCACCGTTCCCGTTTCCTTTTCAAGTGCAAGCAGCTCGTTATATAAAGCGTCGTACTGCTTATCCGCTACAGTAGGCTCGTCAAGCACGTAGTACTGATAATTATATTTGTTAATAAGCTCCGTAAGCTCTCGGATTCTTTTTGGTTTATCATCCATTTCAATCCAATCTCCTACTTGTTTTAATAAAATTATGAGCAATTTTTGCCGTCTTATAATGGAAAAAGTTTATTTTATATTCTATTCGATAACTTCAAGCGGTGCATACGCCAAAAGAAGCATAAGCTTTCCCAGCCCCGGAAATTCCACTTCGGCGTACGCTTCGCCGTGATTATCAAGCTTTACTACGGTTCCTACGCCGAACTTTTTATGCCGCACCTTCGCCCCGATACGGTACTTGGAAATGTCCTTTTCGGGCTTTTTTTCGGGCGCGGTTGTCTTAACCTCGGCGGCAGGCTTGACGGACGTCGGTTTAGTCGATTGATAGGAATATACGGGAACTTCATCACGG
>CAZBTB010000198.1:0-3568 GCA_964494605.1 uncultured Lachnospiraceae bacterium | reverse complement strand
GGACTTATGCGGGTTGCCGGCATAAGCGTCGAGCTTAAAACCGACGCGGAAAACGGTTATCTGTCCGCAAAACTTCCCGAGAAATTAAACGAAGCCGACCGCAACAACGCCGACATGATTTTGGAAACAATGCTTTGCGGAATAGCCGATTTACACGAGGGCTATTCGGACTTTATAGAATTGGAGGTTAAATAATTATGTTTATCAATATTCAGTTATTCGCTCATAAGAAAGGCGGCGGCTCGACCAAAAACGGCAGAGATTCGCACGCTCAAAGATTGGGAGTTAAGCGCGGCGACGGTCAGTTCGTTCTTGCCGGCAATATTCTTGTCCGTCAGAGAGGCACTGCCGTTCATCCCGGCAAAAACGTCGGTATCGGCAGCGACGATACTTTGTTCGCTCTTATCGATGGCAACGTAAAATTCGAGACCAAGGCTAACAAAAAGCAGGTCAGCGTTTACGCCGCGGAATAATAAGATTTTAAGTGCGCCGTTTTTGATAACGGCGCATTTTTTATGAGGTTACCAATGACGACATTTAAGTATCCTGCCGAATATTTCGACGTAAAAGCAACGCTCGAGTGCGGGCAGGTTTTCCGTTTTAAGCATAATCCGGGTGACAGTTATACCGTGTATTCGCTCGATAAAACATGCAGGCTCGAAACTGTAGGCCACGAAGTAATACTTACTACCGACGACGAGGATTATTTCCGTAATTATTTCGACCTTAACGAAGATTACGGCAAAATAACCGAAACCTTAAAGCAGTTTCCCGAGCTTACCGAAGCGGTGGAATTCGGCAAGGGCATAAGGATTCTGCGCCAGAATTTTTATGAAGCAACGTTCAGTTTTATCGTTTCGGCAAACAACAATATCGGAAGAATCAAGGGTATAATCGAGCGTTTGAGCGCGGCTTACGGCACGGATAAGGGCGGCTATTTCGCGTTTCCCACGCTAGAGCAAATGAAAAAGGCTACGGTCGCCGAGCTTAAAAACATAGGCTTAGGGTACCGCGCCGAGTACATATACGATTCCGCGCGGCATTTTACCGAAGTTGCCGATAAAACGGAAGGATTAGACGCGCTTGAAGCTCACGATATGCTTTGTAAGCTCAAAGGCGTCGGACCCAAAGTTGCCGACTGTATAGTTCTTTTCGGCTTGCACCTGACTAAGTCCTATCCCGTAGATACCTGGATTTTTAAGGCAAGCGCAACCGACGAGTTGAATACGCCTAAAAAAGTGCGCGATTACTACCTTGATCGCTACGGCGATTATGCAGGCTTTGCTCAGCAATATATATTCTACCACGCAAGAGAGAATAAAATATCGGCATAAAAATTGACTTTCGCGGACATGTGCCGCGAAAGGATGCCTTTTTAAGTTCGCCCAATACGGGTTAAGCAAGCGTATGCGTAGCGCCGTGTTGCGTTTGGGCGATTAAGCAATATATTTCTACCACGCAAGAGAGAATAAAATAACAGCTTGATAACATCATATAAAAAGTCGGAGCTACCGACTTTTTTTCATATACCGCACGCTTGCGACATAAAATAGTTTAGAGGTGCGGCATGAGTTTTGTAAAAGAAATTGCTCAAAAAATAGGGCAAAAAGCGATAGGTTACAACATAATAAATTTTAACGGTGAGAGCGTGTACGTGGAAGGTATAAGCCGCGTTTTGTCGCTTGAAGAAAATAAAATCGAGCTTAGCGCGGGTAACGTGCTTATCGTTATCGAGGGCGAGAAACTGGAAATCGGAGAGCTCGAGAAAGGTTCGGTAATAATTTCGGGCGATATAAGGAGCGAAAATGTCGTTAAAGCAAAGAAATAAAACCGCGAAAGCCGAACGCCCGAAAAAAGAGAAAAAACCGAAAAAACAGCGTATTCCTTCGAGGTTTATGCCTGCTTTTTACGACTGCATGACCGTCGAAGTAGTGGGATTTAACCAAACCAGACTGCTTAAAAGGCTTGCCGAAGCGGAAATCGGAGTCAAAAATATCGAAAAAATTGCCAATAACCGCATGAAACTGCGGCTTAGGAAAAAAGATAGCGCAAAAACTTTTGCAATTTTAAGCGATATGTGCTATAATTATTCTGTCGTAGAATACGACGGCATTTTTGCATACCTAAAATCCGCACTTTGCCGCGTGGGTATTATCGTGGGCACGCTCGCCTGCATGGCGTGCTCGTTCGTTATGAGCGGCTTCGTCATGAAGGTGGAGATAAGCGACCTCGAGCGAATAGGTAAGCTCGAACTTATTTCCTACCTAAAAGAGTCCGACGTGGGCGTGGGCAGCAGAATATCGACGCTTGACCGTGACGAAATCCGTAAGACCGTCAACGCTTTCGAGGGCGTTGCCGAGAGCAGTGTGGAAATCCGCGGGACTACGCTTGTCATTAACGTTATCGAGCGTGACGAATCGAGCGTTGCTTCCGAGCCCAAACAGCTCATTACAAGCCGGTACGACGCGACCGTGACAAGGGTTGTTTGCTCGGGCGGAACGGCAAAGGTGAGCCGGGGGCAGATCGTAAAATGCGGAGACGTTCTGATCGAGGGCGCTCTATATGACCAAATGGGCGAAAAGCTGAAGGACGTTCCCGCCGAGGGTATCGTATACGGAAAGGTTGTCAAAAATTCCACACGGCTTGTCAGCCTCGACGCCTACAAGTACGAGCGCACGGGTAAAAGCAAGCGCATGACCGCGCTCGGCGTGTTCGGGCTTAACATCGGCAAGCTTGACTCGCCGTTCGACTCATTCGAGAGCGTAACGGAAAGCTCGGAACTGAGCGCGTTTTTGCCGATAAAGGTCAACCAGATTACCTATTACGAAACGGCGGTAATGGACGTGGACCGTTCGCTTGAAGAGCTTGTAAAGTCCCTTGAGGAAGAGGCGTTGAGCGCATTCCTGACGAGTTCCGAGGAAATGAGAGCAACGTCGCACGTGACCGCCTTAGGAGAAAACGTTTATCGGATAGACACATTCGTAGAGGCAGAGATTATTATATCATAAGGAAATTATGACGCAAAGTATCGAAGTAACAACTGAATCGCTTATTAAACTTTTCGGCTCGCTGGATGAAAACGCGCGACTTATCGAGAAGGGTTTGGGCGTGTCGCTTAAACCCCGTGACGGAGTGCTTAAAATATCGGGCGAGGATATTGCCGTGGAGCGCGCGACGTACTTAGTCAACAATTTAATTAAGCTCATGGGCAAGGGTTACGAGATTACGCGCGAAAAGGTGCTCGGCAGTATCGATTTGGTGCTTGAGGACAAGCCCGACGATATTATTTCGCTTTCTACCGACGTTGTGGCGGTTACCGCGCGCGGCAAGTACATCAAGTGCAAAACGCTCGGTCAGCGCAAGTATGTTTCGGCTATCAAGAAAAACACGCTTATTTTCGGCGTTGGACCTGCGGGAACGGGCAAAACCTATCTCGCCGTCGCGCTTGCCGTTGCAGCGTATAAGTCGGGAGAAGTTGATAAGATAATACTGACCCGTCCCGTAGTCGAAGCGGGAGAAAAGCTGGGATTTCTGCCCGGCGACCTTCAGGAAAAGGTCGACCCGTACC
>CAZBTB010000197.1:0-3571 GCA_964494605.1 uncultured Lachnospiraceae bacterium | reverse complement strand
CAGATCTGCCGCTGGCACCACGAGCGCTGGGACGGCAGAGGCTATCCCGACAAGCTCGCAGGCGACGACATACCCATTGCCGCGCAGGCGGTGGCGTTGGCCTACGTGTACGACGCGCTGACTTCCGTCCGCGTATATAAGCCCGCTTACGAACCCGAAGAGGCTGTTGCAATGATTCTCCGCGGCGAGTGCGGCACGTTTAACCCGCTTTTACTCGAGTGTCTCAAAACTCTTGCGCCTCGCCTTAAGACCGAGCTCAACGTCGTGTCGATAGGTAGCCGCGCGGACGATAAGATTCACGAGTCCGTCAAGCAGATACTCCGCGGCAACCGCGCCGACGCGTCCGACCGCTCGATAAGATTACTCGAGCGCGAGCGGCAGAAGTTCAGATACCTGTCCGATATTTCGGGCGAAATAGTGTTCGAATATACGGCAGATCCCGAAATGCTCACGCTGTCCGAGCTGGGAGCGGAAATCCTGAAGCTGCCCATGCGTATCGCAGACCCGAGCTCCGACAAGGGCTGGACGAAGATCTTCTCCGAGGAGAGCTTCGGCAGACTGCTCAATTCCATTCGCTCGACGTCGCCGTTAAATCCCATTGCGACGGGCAAATACCTTCTTAACCTCGGCGGAGAAAAGAAGTGGACGAAAATCATTTCCAAAGCCATGTGGGGCGACAGCGAGGCTCCCGAGTTCGAAGGCGCGATCGGTAAGATTCTGGACTTGAACGACGAAATCGAAACCATGAAACGCCTCGAGAAAAAGGCGGAAATCGACGAGCGCACGGGACTGTTCAATCACAACGCCGCAAAAGAGCGCATAGAGAAATTACTCAGCGGTGCGGGCGGCAGACATTATGCGCTTGCCGTTTTCGACCTCGATAACTTCAAACACGCTAACGACACTTACGGGCACCAGTTCGGCGACGAGGTGCTGGCGGAGGTAGCCGAACGTATCAGACAGAATATCCGTGTCTGCGACGTAGCGGCGCGCATGGGCGGCGACGAGTTTATCATATTTATGGAATACAACGATACGCCCGAGCACCAGGTAAAACGTATTTTCGACAGGCTCAACGGAAAGTACAAGGACTTCGATATCAGCGCGAGCATGGGTATTTCCAAAGTCGAATCGGGTTACGTCAATTACGAAACGCTTTTCCGTATGGCGGACACCGCTATGTATACGGTTAAGCGCGATAAGAAGCAGGCGTATTGCTATTACGACTCGAGTATGAAAGATTTGCTTTCGGGCAAAGAAAAAAGAGTAGAAAGGAGTAGAGAATAATGACGGTTAAAGAGTTTTACAATGCCATAGGCGGCAATTACGACGACGTTATGAGCAGACTGCGCACGGACGAGCGCGTTATCAAGTTTTTGGGCAAGGTAGCCGCAGACGGCAGCTTCGCGCTACTCGAAAAGTCCCTTGCCGAGCGCAACATGGAAGAAGCTTTCCGCGCCGCGCATACGATGAAAGGCATCTGCCTCAATCTGTCGCTTACCGCGCTTTTCGAATCTGCGGCAAAAATCACCGAGGCTCTCAGAGGCCGTACGGACTACGGCGACGACCTCGTTCCCATGTTCGAAGAGCTTAAAACCGAGTACGTACGCAATATCGAGGGCATAAAATCGCTCGAAATGTAAAAAAATAGCAAGAAAAATTTGTTAATAGTATTGAATTACTTGACACGGGGGGGTATCTATTATATAATGACTCTGTACCGTATTCCCGTCAATATACGTAGTAAACAGTTTTGGTTATTATTTAATCGTCGGCGGGTAAACCCGCCGACGATTGTACATACTTAAGTAAGGAGATACATAACAATGTCGAAGAAGAGCGATCTTAAACGTAAAATCGCGGACAGCGAAAGAGAAATCGAAGAACTTGAAAAAAAGCGCGGACGCAGTCAGTCGGCGCTGCTCGAGTCGATCTTGAAAAACGAAAAGCCCAACGACGCGGACGCGGAATATTTCAAGACGTTTACTCAGCTTATCGAACTCGAACGCGAGAATTTAAGGAAATTAAAGGAAGAGCTCGACGCTCTTAAATAGTTTGAAGTTGCGCGAATAGCAACAGCAAATATTTACCTGCTCAAATGTTTTGACAAATCCGTATCGAGCGGTTAAACTATACCCGTGAGTGCGAATTATGTCGGATTTCGGTTGTTTTATCGACAGTAAAGGTTACTGTCGGGTTTTTGTGAGGATAGAAAGATGTTTAAAAACAAAAGGAAAAAATCGGTAATCGTAACAGCGTTGGTCACGCTGTGTTTTGCCATTATGCCGCTTCTTGCGGTAAGCTTTGCGGGCGACGGAGCTGTTACTTCTCCTGTGCCGCCCGTTACCGCGGAACAGCAGGTCAGGCTCGCCAACCCAATTCGTTCTTATACGGCGCTCAGGGTTAGCCTCAGAACCGACGGCTACGCTCCTACTGCGGGCGTGACCACAGTCGCGGGCTTAAAGAAAAACCTCGTCGTCGAGGGTACGATCGATACAAAACAGTCGTTCGTCGACGCCGGCAACGTTTTCGTGTTGAGCGCGGATGAGTACGACGTAAAGATCAACCGAGAGCTTAAGACAAGCGGCGTTATCACCGAGGAAGCGGGACAGATAGCCGTTACCGTCGTTTGCGGCAGAGTGTCGGCGGACATCGCGCTTAACGCAGTGAATAACGAGCCTCTTTCCGGGACCCTTTCGGTCGAGCCCGAAACTTTGTCTATTACCGACGACTATACCGTAGATACCCTTTATAAGGTGCTTACCGTTACAGTCGGCGAGACAGAGCTCACTCCCGACCTTTATACCGTTTCGTTAACTCCCGCAACTCTTACCGCGGGCACAAGCGTCACTATTACCGTAACGGTGGAAAAAGAGCTGCTTTCCGAAGACACTGAAAACAATACCGCTTCTGTTACGGCTAATGTAACCGCGGCTTCGGTAAAGGACGTTTACCTTACCGTAAATCCCGATTACACGCTTCAAAGCGACGGCAGATACAAGAACGCCGCCGGACAGGACGCTTTCGTTGTCAACATGCGCCCCGTCGACTTCCTTAATAATTTACATATCTATGCCGTTTACGAAAACTCTATGAAGAAAATAGAGTTCGCCTCCAACGATTTCGACAGCCAAGGCAGCTTAAACGGAAGTAATTCGCAAGGTGTAAGTATTAGCCCCAACAACGCCGTGTCCACCGCTTTGCCCGTAATTACCGTTACCATAAGCGGCAAAAGCCAAAGCATAACCTTACCCTTCGCGTCGGTCGAAGTCGTCGAAATCAGAATAACCGACGAGGATAAGTTTGACGCTTGGCGTACCGAAACGGGAAAATTCGGTTCCTCGACGAGTATAAACTTAAGCGAACTGTCCGAGTTTATTCAGTTAGTCCAAAACGACGGTTCTATGATTAACCCGAGCACTAGCAATTTGGCGGTTGTAGGCGCGCTTTCGCCTACCGCGGCAATTATCCAAGAATATAATGCACTTGCTGCTGCGGATCAATCCGGATTTACTTATTCAAAAACTATCAGAATAGCAAGCAAATCGGGTGATACTGTTTCGTCGACAAT
>CAZBTB010000196.1:0-3583 GCA_964494605.1 uncultured Lachnospiraceae bacterium | reverse complement strand
CGGTATGGAAAAGATGGGCAGTCGCGCAGGCGAGCTCAAGACAATGACGCCCTTTAACGGACGTATGAGAATGGCGTTTTCCGTTCCCAGCCGCGGGCTGTTCGGCTATAAGTCCGAATTTCTGACGGACACCAAGGGCGAGGGTATCATGACCTCGGTGTTCGATTGCTACGATATGTACCGCGGAGACTCCGAGCGCCGTTCGTGCGGTTCGCTCGTAGCTTACGAGGCGGGCGATTCGATTACCTACGGACTGTTCAACGCTCAGGAGCGCGGACCGCTGTTTATAGGCGCGGGCGTCAAGGTTTACGAGGGCATGGTCGTGGGCGAAAACCCCAAGGGCGGCGATATTGTCGTAAACGTATGCAAGCGCAAGCAGATGAGTAATATGCGCGCGTCGGGCTCGGACGAGGCTTTGAGACTTACTCCGCCCGTTACTATGTCGCTCGAGCAGTGCCTCGAGTTTATTGCCGACGACGAATTACTCGAGGTTACTCCAAAGTCGCTCAGAATAAGGAAGAAAATACTTGATTCGTCGCTTAGAGCGAAAGCGGATTACCGTAAAAAGATGCAAACTCAGGCTTGAAGCCCCATGCATCACCGTATACGAACTACGTGTGATGTTCCCGCGTTGGTTACGTAGGTCTAACTACGCGCCCTAGCGGCAAATCACCTGTTGTCCGTCTACGGCGCGCCTGAGACTTCAAGTAACTATTTATTAACTAAGGAGGTGCGAGCTTATGCCTACCGGACGAGAGAATAGAATACAGGATCATCCCAACGTAAAAGCGCGTGTTTTGCCGCATAACGACGAGGCGGAACAGGCGGTTTTGGGTTGCGTTCTTAACTCCGATTCCGCCGACGAAGCTCCCATAACTATCTTAAACGAGCTTAAGTCGGACGATTTTTATCAGCCCGCGCACCGCGATATTTTCGGGGCTATGCAGAGTCTTTGGCAAAAGGACAAGCCCGTTGACTATATTACGCTTTTGCAAGAGCTCGAAGAGTCGGGTAAAACCGAGAAAGCGGGCGGCTTGACTTACATAACAGGCTTAAGCAACGCGATTCCCGCCGCGAGCAATTATGCTCACTATTTAAACATTGTCAAAAAAACTTCTTTGCTTCGGCAGTTGATTGCCTCGTCGCAGAGGATTATGGATGCGGCGTATTCGGGCGATGCCGAAGAGGACGCTATGGGTATAGCCGAACGCGAAATCTATGCTTTGAGCGAAAAACAGGATCGAAGCACGCTCGTCAATATGAACGAAGCTGTCGACGCCGCAATGAAAACGATAGAAAACAAAAAGCGCAATCCGATCGAGCAGAACACGGTACCCATTCCGTTTACGAAGCTCAACGAGCAGCTCGGCGGTTTTCACCCGTCCGATCTGGTACTTATTGCGGCGCGTCCCGCGCAGGGCAAGACGAGCTTGGGCATGAACTTTATATCTCATGCGGCGCTCGACAAATCGCGTCGTACACCCGCGGGAAAGGTCGATCCGTTCCGCTGTGCGGTTTTCTCGTTGGAGATGAGCGCTGAGCAGCTTGCTACGCGTATGCTGTGCTCGGTAGCCAAGGTCAGTATGGAAAAAGTCAAGTCGGGCAATACTTCGCAACCCGAAAGCATGCGGCTTACAGAGGCTCAGACGAAACTGAAAGACGCGGTGATTTATGTCGACGACAGCTCGCTGACTACGCCCGTGGAGATTCTCAGTAAGTGCCGTAGGCTCAAGCGCGAACAAGGGCTTGACCTTGTGCTTGTCGATTACCTGCAGTTAATGAGCTCAGGTAAGCGTGTTGAGAGCCGTCAGCAAGAGGTCAGCGATATAACCCGTACAATGAAGATCGCGGCGAAAGAGCTTAACGTTCCTATACTTTTGCTCAGCCAGATGTCGCGTGACATTGAAAAGCGTACCGATAAAAAGCCGCAGATGTCGGACTTAAGAGAATCGGGCGCAATCGAGCAGGACGCGGATATTATCATATTCCTGTACCGTGAGCACGATCCCAACGACGCGACGGTTGACGAGGATGCGCGCACCAAGTGCGACCTTATCGTAGCTAAACACCGTAACGGCCGCACGGGAAACGTAACGGTGCGCTGGCACGGCGAATATACTACTTTTACGGACCTATACGAAAATCGCGTAGATACGGCAATCGAGCAGAGAGAACCGCATTTCGAGACTCATTTTTCGGGAGTGGACGACGTTCCGCCGCCCGAGAACGGCGATGACGGTTTGGTCGCTCCGCCGCCCATTGAGTCTTACGCACCGCCCGTAGAGCGCGGGGCGAAGCGCACGGAAAAGAAGAACGAGCCTGCCGAGGATTTTTCCTTCGGAGACGATCCGTTCGAGATACCCGTTAAAAAGAAAGACGACGATATTATTTAATGGATAAAACCGAAAAAAAATCCTATAACAGAGAAAAAGAAGGGGTAATCACCGCGCTTATCGGTTTGTTGCTCAATTTGGCGTTGGGTTCGGCAAAGCTGGTGTTCGGCATTTTCACCGGATCGGTTTCGATTATGTCCGACGCGGTGAACAATCTTTCCGACGTGGGGACTTCGGCTGTTACTTTGAGTTCGTTTGTTTTAGGCGGCAAAAAAGCCGATCGCGAACACCCGTACGGGCACGGGCGTTACGAGTACGTTGCGGGACTTATAATCAGCATTATTATCATAATGGTGGGAGCGGAGCTCGTCAAGTCCTCGATAGAACGCATTATTTCGGGCGAACGCTCCTTGTTCTCGCTTCCCGCGCTTATTGTTCTGATAGTGTCGGTTGCCGTCAAAGCGATAATGGCGGTAATGTATTTTATCCGTAATAAAAAGGTCAAGTCCGACACCCTCAAAGCCGCGTGCTTTGACAGTATGTCCGATTGTGTGGTGACGCTGTTCGTGGGCGTTGCGTTCGTGTTTGCTCCGTATACCGATTTTCCGCTCGATGCGGTTTTCGGAATAGCCGCTGCGGTTTTTATCGTGTTCGGCGGTGTGAAAATAGTTTTGTCCACTCTCAACAAGCTGTTGGGCAAGCGTCCCGACGGCGAGCTTGAAAAAACCGTCGAGCAGTTTGTTTTGAATTTTCCGTCAGTTCTGGGCGTTCACGACCTCATGGTGCACGACTACGGCGAGGAGCATAAGGTTGCGTCCGTCGACGCCGAGTTCGACCGCAATATGTCCTTTGTCGAGGTTCACGATATCGTCAACGAAATCGAGCGCGCCGCTTACCGTGACCTGAACGTTCATCTGGTCGTGCATTCCGACCCCGTGGAAAAGAGCAGCAGGCGTTTTAACCGCGTGCGCCGTGCCGTTGTAAAGGCGCTCGAGCCGTACGGCATGGACGCGTCGTTTCACGAGTTGCATATTTCCGACGCCGATAAGAGCGCGTGTCTGCACCTAAGATTAAGCGAAAAGCTCATGCGCGAGCGCGAGCATGTTTTTGCCGAAGTCATGGAAAGCGTAAAGTCGGAGCTTGACGGCTACACCGTCGAAGCCGAATACGATTTTATGTAATTTTATATGGTGGGGATATTGCTCTGGTCGCAATCATAGATTGCTCCCCGCTTTGGCTAAAAACAATTC
>CAZBTB010000195.1:0-3593 GCA_964494605.1 uncultured Lachnospiraceae bacterium | reverse complement strand
GTTGCCGACAATTTCGTCGCTGAGCTTTTTTAACTCAAGGTCGGCTTTTTGATACTTTAACAGATTTTCCAAATTCATATTGTCCTCCGATTGCCCCATAACGGGGCGGCATAATTTTTAGTGTGACTGCGGATTTTAACCAATCGGCTAAAACCGCGGATTTATATCATTAACGGATTGTAAAAATTCCACGTCAACGTGCGCTAAGTGCGCTTCCGTTTTCAAAAGCTGTACAAGCCGTGTCAGATAGCAGTGTTCCATAGTGTAATGCTGAGCTTCGATAACATTAAAGCCGATGTCCTTGGCGTAGACCGCAACGTGGTGCTTAACCTCGGCGGTAATAAGGCAAGTCGCTCCCGCTTTAATTGCGCTGTCGATGTATTCGGTGTCGCCGCCGCCCGCTCCGTTAATGACGGCAACCCGCGTAACGGTTTTGTTCGTGTCACCGATAACACTCACGTGCTTATCCTTAAGCTTTAGTTCCGCTTCCGTCCTTAAGTCGGACACCGTCGTTTTTGACGGCAGGTTACCTACGCGTCCGAAGCCGCCGCTTTCGGTTGCATCCGGAAGTAACGGCTCAACCTCGGTAAGTCCGAATAGCTCGGCAACGAAATCGTTGATTCCGCCCGTAACAAAATCGAGATTGGTATGAGCCGCATAAACGGACAATCCGTTTTCCGCCGCGTACAATATTTTGCTACCCAAAACATCACCGTCGGTTACGGATTTAATAGGCGACCAGATCATCGGATGATGGGAGATTATCATTTTCGCGCCCACTTTTACAGCTTCATTCAAAACTTCGCCGGTAACGTCGAGACAGCAAAGAACGCGCTCCGTTTCGCCCTCATGCCTGCCGACTATCAACCCTACATTATCGTACTCGCCTTTCATAACGTTGTTTTCAGGCGCGATACGGTTCATAATTGCAATAATATCGCTTATTTTTGCCATTTAAGAACCTCCTGTAATCGATAGAATGCAACCAGATTTTCGGGCGTTTGCTTATAATTGCCGAGTTTAAATAGCTGCTCGGAAACCATTTTAAGTAAATCGGGATTTTTTCGTTTGTAAAAAATTCCGTAATATAAAGCAAGCTCGTCGGGCATTTCCGCGCTTCCCTCTTCGGCTCGAATAAAATCGTAATACTTGCCGCGATCGAATACGCAAAAATCGTCCGTAATTTTATATCCGTGCTCTATTAAGTATACGCGCAATTCTTTGACATTGTGCTGTGCACCCAGCACCAAAACGGGCTTATAGCTTAAGCGCGACAAAATATCGATAATCTTACGTCCGCCCATGCCCGATATAACAGCCGTGTCAACCCGCTCGGGTAAATTGTCGAAACCGTCGCTTAAAACAAACTCGACGTTTTTGCGTTCCGCCAACAGCTTACGTGCCTTATCGAGCGATTTGGCGCGCAAGTCCGACGCAATCACTCTGCCTACGCCTAAGTCAAGCGCGAACTTAGCCACGTAACCGTGGTCGCAGCCGATATCGGCAAGCGAACCGCAAGGTTTAATCAACGAACACACCGCATCGATACGGTTCATCAGTCGATATAATCCTTGAGTTTTTTACTGCGCTGAGGGTGACGGAGCTTTCTGAGCGCCTTAGCCTCGATCTGACGTATACGTTCACGGGTAACGCCGAATTCCTTGCCCACCTCTTCGAGGGTGCGCGGATGTCCGTCGTCTATGCCGTACCTAAGACGCAAAACCATTTCTTCGCGCGGAGTAAGCGTATCGAGTACGGTAAGCAACTGCTCTTTCAGCATCGAGAACGTAGCGGCGTCCTGCGGTGCGCTGACGTGGTCGTCCTCGATAAAGTCACCGAGGTGGCTGTCCTCTTCCTCACCGATAGGCGTTTCAAGCGAAACGGGATCCATAGCTATGCGCTGAATCTCTCTGACACGCTCCTCCGAAATCCCCATTTCTTCGGCAAGCTCTTCGGGGCTGGGGTCACGTCCGAGTTTCTGTACAAGCAGCCTGGTCGTTCTTGTAAGCTTGTTTATCGTCTCAACCATGTGTACGGGAATACGTATCGTCCTCGCCTGATCGGCAATAGCACGCGTAATCGCCTGACGAATCCACCAGGTCGCGTACGTCGAAAAACGGAATCCGCGCGTATGGTCGAACTTTTCAACCGCCTTCATAAGTCCGAGATTGCCCTCTTGAATAAGGTCGAGGAACAGCATACCGCGCCCGACGTGACGCTTGGCAATAGAAACGACAAGCCTCAGATTTGCCTCGCTCAAACGTTTTTTCGCGTCCTCGTCGCCCTCGTTCATGCAGCGGGCAAGCTCGATTTCTTCCTCTACGGACAAAAGCGGCACTTTGCCGATATCTTTTAGATATACTTTGACGGGGTCGTCTATCGAAACCTCGGACAGTATCTGGTCGATATCGTCATGTATCAGGTCGAGCGTGTTGTTGATTATCTGAATATCGTTTTCGGCTAAGATTTTGAAAACCTCTTCCATTTGCTCGGCATTCGCCTCGCACTCGACAACCAGCTTTTCGCCCACCTCGTCGTAAGTAAGATGCCCGTGTATTTTACCTATCTTAATGAGCCGCTTAATCTCGTTTTCAATCTTTTCGCCCAAATCCTTGCGCTTGGGTTTATCTTCGGTAACTTCTATACCCTTGTCGGCGAGCGCGCTTAAAATCTCCTCGATTTGCTCGGGGTCGGCTTTACCCGACTCAAGCGCGGCGTTTACGTCGTCATAAGTCAGTTTTCCGTTTTGCCGATGCTGTAGGACAAGCGCCTTTACGATTTTATCTGTTTTGTGTTTTTCCATAAATTCCTCCGGTCGCGACGTCGTAGCTCCAACCGTTATAATGCTTATGATTGACTCTTTTTGACTTGTTTATGCGGAGCTGAAATTACGTATTGCCTTGTTAAGCTTGGGACTGCGTAGCTTTTTAAGCGCCTTTTGCTCGACCTGACGAACTCTTTCGCGCGTGATATTGTACTTTACGCCCACCTCTTCGAGGGTCTTGGGCTTTCCGTCTTTGAAGCCGTAACGCTCTTGAATGATTGCCTGCTCGCGCGGATCGAGCGCACTGAGCGCCTCGTAAATAAGATCGCGCAGAAAAGTTTTTTCGGCAACTTCTTCGGGTGAAAACGCCTTTTCGTCCTCAATAACCTCTATAAAAGTCGTGTCGCCGTCCTCGCCCATGGTTTCGTCAAGCGAGCGCTCCTTTTGCAGAAGCTGCTGATAGAACCTGATTTTTTTGATGTCGAGCTCCATTCGCTCGCTGAGTTCTTCCTCGGTTGCCGGTCTGCCCGTCTGCTGTTCAACCTCAATGCTGAACTTACGCATACGGTCCATATTGTCCTTTACATAGCCGGGAATATGTATGGGGTGCGCCAAGTCTCCTATCGAACGGGTTATGGACTGACGTATCCACCAGGTCGCATATGTAGAAAAGCGGAAACCGCGCGTGTGATCGAACTTTTCGACGGCAGTCATAAGTCCGATATTGCCCAGCTGAATCAGATCGTCCAGGTCAAGCCCGCGCCCGACATACCGTTTGGCAATGGAGACCACCAGACGCAGATTGGCCTCCGCCATGCGGCGTTTGGCG
>CAZBTB010000194.1:0-3613 GCA_964494605.1 uncultured Lachnospiraceae bacterium | reverse complement strand
GCGAAGCGAACGCCACGAAGTAACGCGTAGCGGAGAAATCTCCACCGATTAAAAAAGACCTAATATGTGGGGATTCCTCGTCGCGTAACCGCTCGCTCGGAATGACAACGGTTGTCCATGCGCTGTAATGTCATTCCGAGCGAACGGAGCGATAGCGTAGTGACGAGGAATCTCCACCTATAAAAAACTCCGCGGCGGCTGAGTTTTTGCCGTCACGGAGCTTTTCGGGTTTAATCGTTACTCTTGTTTTACAGGCGGTGTCCAGATACCGTTTTCCTCGTCGTCCGGATCGTCGTCACCCTGGTCGTCGCCGGGCTGTTCGTTGCCGGGTTGCTTGCCGTCGTCGGCAGGCTGACTGCTGTCCGTAGGCGAACCTATGTCGGGATTTTCGGTACAGGCGGTAAAAACGCAGAACACACTGCAGACCAATAAGACCAAAACCAAAATTTTCACAATAAATTTTTTCATGATTCTGCCCTCCCGATTTTAATCAGCCGATGCCGTGTAAGGCGATACCGAACAAGTATAGGTCGCGCCGCACGAGCCGTTTATTCCACCATATACACCGCATGCTATTTTTGCGTTTTCGCTAAAGAATCCCGCAATATTAGCAGCATAATTTGCCGTTAAACTATCGCCCCAATTACGATTGGTTATATCAGATGCGGGAGTAATGGCAGTAGCAGTAAACGTGAAATACAACTCATCGTTGTAATAGAATTTAATATCCTGTTTGGATACTGCAAATTTCAATGTACCGTTCCAATATTGTTGACTACCCGATTTATCGAAATACGTTATATTACCCGGACCGGAAGCGGTACCCATATTTACAACTATCGTTTCCCATTGATAGAAGCCGACAGACAAAACGTATTGTCCGTTAGAAATACTTATACCGACGGCTTTGGTGTCTCTGCCGCTCGTGATTCCGCTAAGCTCTACCGAATAGGTAAACGCCTTCGACGACGCCGTTAGCGGCATAAGCAGCAAGTAATTCTGTCCCTCAGCCTTATAAACGCCGCTTATCTCGTCGGTGCCCTCTTTAACAGCACTCATCGTACTCTTGACATTGCCGTAATCGCCGATATGATACGTGCAGTCCACGATCGTAGCATTAACGACGTTTTCTCCGCCTAGCGTGATATCCGCCGAAACAGCCTCGATCACGGTGAAGAATGCTCCTACATTTTTCTCATTCGAGAATACGAACTCATGCTCGCCTTCGGTAGCGTACGCGGTGAAAGAGCCGTCCGCATTCACTTTAACCGTAGTATCGATTCCGTCTACCTTTAACGTGGTTTTCGTAAGGTCGACGCTGTTGTCTGCGCAGGAAACCGTACCCGAAACTTCGGCTAATTCCTTTACATTGCAGGCATACGTTGTTGTGGTCGAACCGCCCAATCCGCCCGTAATGCCGCAGGCAAGCTTAGCGTTTTCGCCGAAGAAGCCTTTCATATCGTTGACGTAATTAGCGGTTACGGTATCTCCCCAACCGAAATTAGAAATATCACTTGCGGTAGTAATGCCCGCAGCCGTAAACGTGAAATGCAGATAATCGTTGTAATAGAACTTAATTTCGTCGGGTGTAACTACGAATTTCAACGTGCCTGAAGTGTAGTTTTGGACTCCGCTTCTGTTATAATACGTAATATGCTGAGGTTCGCCGTTGGTCGTAATATTGACGGCTATGCCTTCCCAATTGCGGAAACCGACAGACAAACAGAATTTTCCGTCCGTAAGACATATTCCGTTGGAATACTCATCGCCTCTGCTGACTCCGCTTATAGTTGCCGTATAGATAAACGCTTGTGAAATTGCGGTATGCGGCATAAGCAGAATGTGCGCCGTGCCGCTCATCTTATACTTTCCGATCACAGCGTCGGTGCCGTCGGCGACAATCGCGCTCGTTTTACTTTTAAGCGAACCGTAATCGCCCGCTGCGTAGGTGCAGTCAACGATCGTGGCATTAACGACGTTGTCCTCGCCCAAGGTGATTGTTTCGGTAACCGGCTCGAACAAACTGTATTTGCCGTTCGAGAACAGGAAATCGTGCTCGCCTTCGGGAGCCTTGGCGGTGTAAGTTCCGTCCGCATTAACGTTAACCGTAGTGTCGATTCCGTCTACCTTTAACGTGGTTTCGGTAAGATCGACGTCATCGTCGTCGCAGGAAACCGTACCCGTAACGGTAACGTATTTATTTATCGAATAACCGTAAGTAAGCTCTATCTCAGCGCCCTCTTTTCCCGTAGAAGCAAACGCGAGCGCAAACTCTTCGTTGTCGCCGAACAACGGTTCTAAGTCGGAGGCTGTCAAAGTATAAGGATCAAAAGACGCCGACGCAAATCCGTTGCATAACTCAAGTCCGTCCGCGGTTATTTTAAGCGCGCATACGCCGCCGATATACAAGCCTATCATATCATCGGTACGGACGATTTTATAATCTTTTGCATTAGAGCCGTATCCTCCGAAGCTCTCGGGAACCAATAATATTCTTTGGAAATTCGCAGCGCCGGTTTTCAGGTTTACCTTTAAGAACTGCCAACGCGTAAATGTGAAAGTAAGCAAGCGCGTTCCGTCCGAAAGTCCGAATCCGTAATACAGATCGTTATCCGTGCAGTTTATCGACGACATGCGGATATTGTATTCCGCCTCGTCGGACGTTGCCGAATTGGGCATGACGAGCGAATACAAGTGCGAACCCGAAACGGTAACCGAGCCGTCGAGCGCCGCGGTTTTGTCGTAATTTACGTCTGTCGACGAAATAAACGCGCCGTGATTGCCGATCGCGAAGGTATTTTTCTTTAACGTTACAGCCGAGTCGAGCGTTACGGTTTCATCGACGTTAACGTTATCGAGATATGCGATAAACCCGTCGCCTTCGAAAACAAGGTCGTACGTGCCCGCTTCGATAGACAAGGTGAATTCGCCGTTTGCGTCGACGGTAGCATTCGTATCGTTGCCGTTAGCCGAAACCGTTACTTCGGTAAAGTCGACGGCATCGTCGCACTCGAGCGTTCCCGTTACCTCGAATTTTTCCAACGTGTAATAGATAGTCATTGTACCCGTGGCATAGTCGTCGGCTTCTATTTCGTCGGTGAGCTCCTCGTCCCAGAACCATTTATCGACGTTATGTCCGCCGATTGCGGCAGGCAAGTCGTCTGTAAATTCGTCGCCGTAATACAGGTTTTCGATTTTGTCGTCGTCGCCCGCGCCGTATGAGAGCGTATAAGGACCCATGTATTCTCTGAGATTATCGTCGTAAGCGCCCTCTTCCATGCCGAGGCTCTTCCACGCGACGTAAGCCATAGAGGCTTTCACAGGCTCGGTATAATAGACGGTCTCCTCGTCCGTAATGTAGCCGCGAGCTATAAATACGCGGTTATACTGATCGGCAGGAATAGAACCTACCGGGAGATACGCGTAAGAAGTGTACCCCCCCCCGTCGTTTTCGTCGCTTTCCCACAGCGAAGTCACGTCTACGACCGACGCTTTTTCCGTGTCCTTGGTAAGCTCCGTCAGCTCGTCTTCGATATAGATATCGTACGGCAGAACCACCACTCCCGTTTGAAGCGTCTTTTCTCCCGCGGCGGTTTTGTATTTTTCTTCCGCC
>CAZBTB010000193.1:1290-3614 GCA_964494605.1 uncultured Lachnospiraceae bacterium | reverse complement strand
CAGAATCGCAAGCGCAAGGATCGCCGACAGTATTTTTGTCGATTTTTTCTGTTCCTTCCAACGCTTAAAAACGTCCTTTGTTCTAAACTTAGCCACTGATCCGATTTGCCTCCTCTTCACGTTTGATTTCATATTCGTGTTCTTTCACGGTCTTTAAGAAGTTTGCACTGTCCATAGTGCATTCCGCGATTATCGCTTTTTTCAAATTCCAAAGCAAGCGACTTCGTTTTCGACGGGAATTTTTTGCGATCGTTTTTCGATTCCACTCAGTTCTTTTTTGTTCCTTCATCATGTCTTTGCAGACGCCGAGGACCATATTTCCAAGCCTTGCCTTGAAATCATCTTGCAAGCGGGAAAGATAGTCCACATTCTTCATATCGAGGTATTGCAAAGGCATATTTTGATTGATCGTATTTCCCCCCATAGCAGCCTGAATTTGCTCTTTGGACATACGCATCGACTTCGAATATGCGAGCTTGTTTTCAAGCGCAATTTGTACCGTTTCCTTCTCGACACGTGCAAATTGCTTCTGCATCTCGATATAAGCCGCCCGCGCCCGGGGATCGGACTGAATCAGGCGCTCCGCAAGCGCATCGATTTCAGGACGTAGCTTTTCCATGCTGTCCGCGTTGTATTGCAGCCTCCCGGTCTTAGGCAGCTTTGCGATGAGTTCCTGAAAAGCATGACTGAGCTTTAAGTTCTCGCTTACGCGGCCCGTTCTGAAACGTCCCGTTTCTGCACGTTCGCTGCGTATCCGTTTCAGCTCGTCCATTGCCTTATCACGTGCAGAGTAGTACTGCTCGCCGTTCTCGGAAAGGTGCATATTAGCGGAAACAAGGTAATTATCAATTACTTTGTTTGCGATCAGACCGCGGTGATATACCCCAATATCACCCCTGCTGTTCGTGTGCAGCGGCTCTTTTTCAAAGAAAGCGAAATGGATATGACGATTGTCCGTATCCTCATGCAGCGAACAAAAAAGCTCGACGTTGTCTTTCTGAAAGCCCGCACGTCTCAAAAAACCGCCAAAAGTCTGATTCATAAACTTGATCGCGTTCTCCTGCGTCTGAAATCCAAGGCTCGTTTCAGCATCGAAGGAGATGAAACCGTGCCAAATCGGGCTCTTCGTTTCTTTCAGAGCAGCCTTTAACTCCTCTTTTTGGGCTTCGGATATAAGTCCTTGCATATTAAAAAGCCCGGTGTTTGTCCCTTCACGCGTAAAATAGCCCTCTGCCGTTGCGTTCTTAACGACCTTTTTGCCGTTCAGAGAGTAGGAGAAATAGTTATATTCTGCGGTCAGATTATAAAAATTTCGCCGTGCGATATAGTCCGCCCTTCTGTTCCCGCTGTAATTTGCAGGGGGCGTTGCGTTGGTGTATGCAATGTTAAAAATAGCTTTGGGCATAGGTCATTCACTGTCCTTTTTCTGTTTTTTCTGCTTACGCTTCAAGCGCTCGATCAGAGAGCCTTTGACGTCTGCGACGAAGGGCGGGAGCTGCGACATGAAACCGCGATCCATGAGTTCCGACGTAACCGACTCCCCGGCATTCTTTGTCCGTTCTACGTTGTAGAGCGTAGACAAAAGAGCTTCTTCCGCGTTCTGCATTACGAAAATATCTTCAAGCATGATTTTGTTGTCCGCAAGACTTTGCTCGATTTTCCGCAACCGTTCGTCCAGCGGGAGCTCGGCAGGGACCGCCTGTGATAGCATTTTCTTTTTGCCGTATTCAAGATAGATTTTCTCGATACCGTAGCCGATCGCATAGCCGAGTAATTCGTTCATCGATTCGAAATTCCCCGTATTCATCAGCTCGTCGATTGACTTGACGACTTCGAGATCGTACAGCCGCACACGAAAGTCATTTTTCAGCTTCTTTCCTTTCTCTGACATTGTGTTCTCCCTCCACGAAAATCGGTCTCCGATTTGTCGCCGTTTCGGTGGGACAGTATGGCACACCGAAACCCTCGGGGTGGGACACCTTCTTATTACTACGTAATAAAAGTGCCAAAAACGCCGCAGGTGTCCCACCCCTTATCCTGCTTCGCTTCCAACCACGCAAAAAAAACATTTTTTGTTGGGGGTGGAAGCCCTCTGAACTTGTGTTTTCAATGCCGCCGAATCGGGTGTCTTTGCCGAAGTCGGCGGCTTCTAAAACTCAACCGCTTTCCCGCGCGTACATACAAAATTGTCAGTACATTATTTTCAGTACGCGCGGCGGGGCTCTGCCCCGCACCCCGTTGTATTAGGTTGGGATTTTTCGAAAGACCCCGGGGAAACCCTGCACGGTTTCCCCCGTCCCCTTCCCCGCTCTGATAACACAGGA
>CAZBTB010000193.1:0-1190 GCA_964494605.1 uncultured Lachnospiraceae bacterium | reverse complement strand
GCAAATAACGTATCGACCGCCTTCCCTATCGTGTGCATATAGTAATCGTCAGATTTGTCTGAACGGTATGAACCACTATCTTTCATGATCCTAAGGCACTGAGCTTCGTCGCAGTTCGTAAAAAAGGCAAGAATATTTGCGAGCTTCATATCGTCAACGCTTTTATTCCCGGTATAACCCTTGCCCGAATAAATTGCATCGAACTCCGCTCCTCTCTTACTCTTTCGAATACGCTCGATAACTTCGTTGTCGGTCCCCGGTCGATACTCTCCTCTATTCGCGTTCGTCGGCGCCGAGCTCGCTGCGTTGGCGACTTGCCGCTCTCCAAGCTGCTCTCGAAGGTATAACGTCGTAGCGATCGGACACTTTGTGATCTCGTTCGTTTTCGATACCATGTCGCCCGTAAGTGATATAATGTGGGCGCTATCATATACTTCCAATTCGCCGCCCGCTGTTCGAGCCGTGCTTTTGTACTTACCGTCTTTCAGAACGTCGTCTTTAACGAAGATATGTAAACCGTTCCCAGAGACGGAGCGCTCCGCATAAGTCCCCTTCAATTCTTCCGTCAGCTTCGATGCGATACCGTTGTACTTCCCTTCCGCATCGATACATTCGTCCAAATCGATGCAAGTGATTCCGCTCTCCTTGCTCTCTTTCGTTAGCAATAAGGATAACCCCTCTTTATCGGTCGCAAGAGCGTATTTCATTGCCGTATCGAAATCGGTCCATGCAGACGGTTCATTTGCTTTTGCCCAATGTCCGTCAGTAGGCGACAAGATCACTTTATCGCGCTTCGTTTTGGACGGGTCCTTCGGAGGGGTTGTGAAATAAACGCCCCAACAAGGCAACGCTTTTAATTCGGCGGGAATATTTTGAGCGAGACGATCGAGCGCCGCTTTGTTCTTCTTGCTTGCAGCATAGCGCTCAGGGGTTCTGCCGAGCTCCTTGCCGGAAAGAACGTCTTTCAGCTCCTTGCCGGAAAGCTCCACTCTCCGACCGTCATTGGTGATGCGATAGTTGTGTTTATCGCCCACCGTCAACGTCCACTTCTCTTCCGTGTTCTTTTTTAAGTACTTCGAATCAACGAAGAGTCCGAAATGCGAGTACTCTCCTTCCGGCATACGAATAAGCGTATTATTTCCGAATTTGCCGCCGATAGCGTCCTTAGGAAGCTCTATTTTAAGCCACGT
>CAZBTB010000192.1:0-3621 GCA_964494605.1 uncultured Lachnospiraceae bacterium | reverse complement strand
CTGCGAGCCCTACGCCGCATTTTGCGCGCGCGTTTAAGCTCGGCTATCTGAGTATGCGTTTCCGCCTTTTCGTTAACTTTGATATAGTCGTAATATGCGATTTCGTTATACTCGGAGAGCTCGACCATACGCTCGTAAACAGCGTTGCACATAGCGACCGAGTTCGCCTTGACCGACTTATCGGGATCGAGATAAACGGGTTCGCCGATGCGGTACACGACGCGCGGTTTTCTGCTGTTTTTGAATAATCCCTTGGGTTTAACGTAGGTGACCGAAACGGGAACGGCAGGGACGTCGTTGCGTGCCGCAAACCCGAAGCTTGTCGACGGAAACTTGCGAACTCCCGTATAGTAAGGCCAGATATGAGCCTCGGGCATTACAATCAGCGCCTGCCCTCTATTCAACCTTTTATCAATGGCTTTGTTCATGTTTTTGAAAGCCGCCATGTTGTCGGGCAAAGGAACGGCGCCCAGCATACGGACGATGTGCCTGACAAAAGGAATATGCACGGCGTCGGGGTTACAGACTATATAGCCGCGCCTCGGAAAAGCCGAAAACACGATCGCAAACGCACAGTCAAGAACGCAAACGTGATTGCTGTAAATTACACAGCCGCCCTTAATCTTTTTGAGGTTTTTGCGTCCTACGACCTTGATCCCGTAGACGAGTTTGCAAATAATCCAAAACACGGGAATAGCAATGAACCAATACAGAATAAAGCTGAACAAGCGGAAAAACGGATTCCGACTTTCGTAGCGGTAAGTAGCGTCTATGGGACGCGTCAAACGCGCATCGGTATCCATGAAGTCATCGGTGTGTTCGTCGCTGTAATACAGCTTTTGTCCGTAAAGGGGTTTCATTTTCTGCCGTCTGCCGCTGCCTCCTCAAACATATCTACCATTAAATCTATGCAGCGATTGAGCTTAAAGCGCGAAGAATATTCGATATAACGCTTACTCATCTCCGCCTTTCTCTCGGGGTGCTCTATCCAATAATCGATCTTTTGCGCCAAATCCAAAGGCGTTCCGTCAAACAGACTGTGTTCGTCGAGCGAGAAAAAGCGCGTAGCCGAACGCGGACTATTATTGATAACGGGTACAAGTCCGCATGTAATTGCCTCGAGCGCCGCGATTGCCTCTATCTCGACTTCGGCGGGATGAACGTACAAATCGCTGTAATTGATAATCCCGTTAAGCTCCTCGGGCGTGTGCAAACCTATCACGGGCGGATTTATCTTTAGCTTTTCGGCTAATTTTCTCACGTTGGATTCTTTCGGCCCTTTACCCGCGAAAATCAGCTGAATACGGTCGCGATACTTGGATTTAGCAACCGCTTTAACCAATATATCGTGACGCTTTTCGCCCGCAAACCTGCCTGTAAAAAGTATTACGAATTGTCCTTTCCGCTCGTCGGGTTTTTGCGAATCGACGGGCTTATACTCGGACGCAACGCCGTTGCTGATTACGTGCATTTTAGACTTATAACCGTGCAAACTAAGCTCGCTTGCGATAAACTCGCTCGGGCAATGAATGTGTTTTATCCCCTTATAGAGTACGCGGTTAAAACGCTTGTACAACAAATCGTTCAGAGGCTTACAGTCCTTCATGAAAATATGACTGGAAAAGTTTTCGGGCTGACAATGAAAGCCGCCCGTACAGGGAACACCCATTTTTTCTGCGACCTTAAGCGCGTATTGACCGAGCTTAAAGGGCATCATAATATGTACGACGTCGCTGCCTGCGATTGCGTCGGCAAGCACTTTTTCATCGGGTTTAGCAAGCTCTACGCCGTTTTTCGCTATATATTCGTTTATCAGAAAGAAGTTGCGTATGGGAACGGTATAATAACCCTCTTCCTCCGTCTTGAAAGGCGAAACCACTCTCACCTCGTGTCCGCGTTCTTTTAATCCGTCTATCAATCTTTTAGCGGTAATAGCCGTGCCGTTGTTGGGCTTTCCGAATACATCCGCCACTATAGTAATAAGCATTATACACTCCGTATCAGGCAAAATATCAATCGGTAATTCATGAATATTTTTATAACAAAATCGTCTCTATATATTACTATACTGCCTTAAACAAAAAATGTCAAACTTTAAAATTAAAATAGCATTAAAAATATGTTAAAGTATTATGATACCCTATAATACAACAAAAACCGCGCATTTACACACGGTTTTTGTCAGCGATTATATTATTTTTGTTGAAGATTACAATAAAGGAATTGTCTCTAAAAATGAGATGTCACCGCGCTTTGCGGCGTCACCCTCTGCCAAGACCGTGGCTTTGAACGCGACGGTTCCGCCCGCCTTTTCCACCAACATCTCAAGCCCTTTGAGCGAACCGCCCGTAGAAATAACGTCGTCCACGATAGCCACGCGTTTACCTTTTAAAAGTTCCGCGTCGTGAGCCGAGAGATACAAGGTCTGTTCTCCGCCCGTCGTGATTGATTTTACGGTTACGTTTATTCCGTCCTGCATGTAAAGCTTAAGCGATTTACGCGCAACGGCATAAAAGCTATGGTTAAGCTCGCGCGCAACCACGTGCGTAAGCTGCAAACCCTTGCTTTCGGCGGTGAGTAGTACGTCTACGTCCCTTGCATCCGACTTAATCCGCTCGGCAAGCTTTTTGCCGCAATACTCGGTCAGGTCCTGATTGCCGTGAAGATTGAAAAACGCAATCCTGATTCCGCTCGGCAATGTCAGAACAGGCAACTGCTCTTTTCTTCCGCAAATATCTATCTCGTAAAATTCAGCCATAATCCGCTCCTTTTATCTTACGTAATTCCACAGATTATTATAACATTATCTGCAGCATAAGTCAAACTGTTTGCGACAAAAAATCGGGTAGTTTAATTTATCCGAATATACCGCTATTTACGTTGACAGAAACGTATAAAACGGCTATAATGGTATAGATAAAATAACTATAACTTGCCGAGGCGGTTTTTGGGTCCGTTCCCGCGGGCGGCGTTTACGGAGGAGCTTGTGTACAAACTGGCAGAAAGAATAATCGAATTGAGGCTTGCTACGCGCCACGCGTGTATGTGCGAAGGAACCGGTCAGGCCAAGAAGAACACGCTTTCGCTTAAAACGAAGGTGTTGTATCTCATTTACAAGGAATGTCACCCCAAGGAGATTATCGAAACTCTGTGTATCGCAAAGACCAATCTTGCAATACTGACCCGCGATATGGCAAACGAAGGTCTGATCGTCAAAAGCCGCGGCACGCTCGACCGCCGCGAAGTAAATTACGACCTTACCGAAAAAGGCATGAAATATCTGACCGACAGATTTGCGGCAATCGAAAAGGGATTACCCGATCCCGAGCTTAGCCGAGAGGATTACGAAGCCGCAGTTCAGCTGCTGAACAAAGCCGCCAAGCTGCTCGGATTGAATATTTCGGGCAAAGACGAATAAATTTAAAAGTAAGCATGATATCTAAAATAAGAAAAGATCTCAATTCCGTCATGAAGCACGACCCCGCGGCGAGAAACCGCTTCGAGGTTGTTTTGACGTACAGCGGTTTTCATGCGCTCGTTATGTACCGTTTTGCGCACTTTATGCACGTACACGGCTACAAGCTGATTGCGCGCATAGTGTCGCAGTTAGCCAAGTTTTTT
>CAZBTB010000191.1:0-3627 GCA_964494605.1 uncultured Lachnospiraceae bacterium | reverse complement strand
TAAGTTTTATGTATTTTTCGCGAAAGAGAGGGTTTTTATTCGTTAAACGAGGTTCACTTTGCCCAAATAAACCGCAAATGCATAATATACGGCATTTATGCAATTTTATAAGTAAAAAATCCGCAAAATCGCCTATTTGGTATAATTTAGCGAAAAAAAGTAAAATTTCGTCAAGATATGGGAATTACGCGATTTTTTTGCTTTAACGCGATAAAGTTGCAGTGGGGAAAATAAACCGGGAATTATTGTGAAAATTTTGACAAAATCGGAAAATCGGGCTAAAAAACTTGCAAAATCGCGCACATTATGATAGTATAAATGTGTTTGTCTTATTTTTAAGATTGTATAATACCGACAGTTTGCCCAAATAAAGCGGCAACGGACGGTTTATCCGTAAAGATCCCGTGCGGAGGTTCTGATGAAAAAAGTTGTTAAAAGACGTTTTATACAAGTTGTTTCGCTGTTGATGGCGTTTGCGTTGACGGTGTCTTTAACCGAGTCGTTCGGTAAAAGCTCCTTCGACAAAGGCGCGTACAATTCTTCGGCGCAGGCTCAGAAGATCACCGAGGTTACCGATAAGTTCAATCTCGACGAGCTTCGCGAGCAGTACATAAACAAGGACCTGTTCTCGGTTAATCCCTATGCCGACGACGTAGACCGCTGGGTTATCGTCGAGCTCGGGGCAGAGAGCGTTATCGACGCTTACAAGGAAAGCAACAGCACTGCCGAGTTTTCCGACTTCCTCAATTCCTACATAGGCAAGAACGTCGCCGCCGATATTCAGGTAACCCACCGCCGTTTCTTAGGCGCTCTTAATAAGGCGGGCATCGAGTACGAATATAAATATTCCTATACCGCACTCACCAACGCAGTGGCGGTAAAGGTCAAAAATAAGGACATAAATAAACTCGGCAGAATAAACGGCGTTCTGGGCGTTCATTACTCCGAGAGTTACGCTCAGCCCAAGGTAGAGGCGGTAACAAACAACGCCAACGTTTACGCAACGGGTATTTACGACACCTCCGAGCTTAAGGACGAACCATACGGCTATCAGGGACAGGGCATGGTCGTGGCTATCCTCGACACGGGTCTCGATTTCTCTCACCCCGCGTTTTCGGTTATGCCCGAAGATAAAAACCTTATCTGGACGAAACAGCAGGTTGCAGAGAAGTTTGCTTCTTCCAAGGCAAAAGAAATTACCCCGTCCGTCACCGTCGATCAGGTATATTATAATGAAAAAGTACCGTTTGCGTACGACTATGCGGACGACGACCCCGACGTTTTCCCCTCGAACTCGGCTCACGGCACGCACGTTGCGGGAATTGTCGCGGGCAACGACAAGACCAAGGCTATCGACGCGAGCGGCAAAACGTTTATCGGCGTAGCTCCCGAGGCGCAAATCGTAGCCATGAAGGTTTTCACCGACGACCCCGAAAGCAAAATGCTGGGCGGCGCGGACGAAACCGATATTCTGGCGGCTGTCGACGACTGTGCGCGTTTGGGCGTTGACGTCATTAACATGAGCCTGGGTTCTTCGGCGGGCTTTTCGATGGAAGAGGACGAAGAATATTTAAATAAGGTTTACGGCGCGGTAGAAGACGCGGGCATCAGCCTTGTCGTTGCGGCAAGTAACGATTACAGCTCGGGTTACGGCGGCGGCTGGGGTACAAACCTTGCCACCAACCCCGACAGCGCAACGGTAGGCGCGCCCTCGACTTACTCGGCGGCGCTTTCAGTCGCGTCCATCGAAGGACAGAAAGCTCCTTACTTTACCGCAAACACCGACAAAAACGGCGACGGCGGTTCGGTTGCGTTTATCTCCAACGCATCCGACGGAAAGAGCAAGGACCTCGATTTCGTGGCTCAGATGTACGAAATGGCGGAAAGTAAAGGAATAGCCAAAAACGCCGACGGTTCGGTTTCGTTTAATTACGTTCTTGTCGGCGGCGTGGGCGGAAGCATCAACTACAATTCGACAGTTAAGCGTGCGCTTAACGACGGCAAAACCGTTGCGCTTGTCAAGCGCGGCGACATAACCTTCGCCGAAAAAGTACAGAACGCCATGGCGGCGGGCGCGGCGGCGGTAGTGATTTACAACAACCTGTCGGGCACGATCAGAATGTCCGTGGGCGATATCAACAACCCTGTTCCCGTCTGCTCGATAGGCATGGACGACGGTAAGCTTATGGAGGATTTCGCAAGAAACAACGGCGGTACGGGTACGATAACGATATCCGACGAATATCTCGCCGGTCCGTTTATGTCCGACTTCTCCAGCTGGGGTCCCACTCCCGACTTAAAGATGAAACCCGAAATAACCGCTCACGGCGGCAAAATCATTTCGGCTGTTCCCGGCGGCTACGACGAGTACAGCGGCACGAGTATGGCTTGCCCCAACATGGCGGGTGCAATGGCGATTCTGCGTCAGTACGTCGAAACGCAAATGGATTTATCGGGCAAAGATCTCAGCGCCAGGGTAAATCAGCTCCTCATGAGCACGGCAACGCCCGCACTCAACGAAGAGGGCAACGAGTACTCTCCCCGTAAGCAGGGCGCGGGACTTGCGGGTATCAAGGACGCAATCGACACCAAAGTGTTCCTTACCGTTAAGGATAAAGCAGGCAACGAGTTAGACAAAACCAAGCTCGAGCTGGGCGAAGACAAAAACAAAACGGGCGAGTACGTCATGACGTTTACCGTCAATAACATGAGCGGTACGGCTCGCACGTTCAACATTCGGCCCATCGTCATGACCGAAACGCTTGCGTCCGATCTTAAGACGGTCGCAGAAAAAGCGTATTTACTTAACGACTGCGACATAACCGTCGAAATCGACGGCACGGCTAGTACCGACGGCAGAGTAACCGTTCCCGCGGCAAGCGGCGACGAGTACGGAAAGACCGAGATTACGGTAACCGTCAAGCTCGGTTCGGCAGGCAGAAAGTATATAGAAGACAGCTTTAAAAACGGTATGTTCGTCGAAGGCTTTATCCGTCTTATTGCGACGGAGTCCGCAGACGTCAATCTGACCATTCCGTTTATGGCGTTCTACGGCGACTGGACGGCAGCGCCCATGTTCGATTACAGCTACTACGAAATCGAAGAGAGCGCTAACGATTCTTCGGTAAAGGAAGAGGATAAACTCAAGGCTTCCGCCGGTGCATCCATGCCTTTGGCGCTTTACGACGACGGCAAGTATATCGTTCAGCTCGGTACGTATCTATACAGCATGAGCGCCGACGACACGGCTATAGTCGCGTCCGACGAGCACGCCGCAATCTCCATTTTCGACGAAGAAGGCAAGCGCACTCTTTACGAGCTTACCATGGTTTACGCAGGACTTCTTCGCGGAGCAAAAGAGCTGCTTGTTGAAATCCGCGACGATATCACCGGCGAGCTTGTTTACAGCGATCTGAAAAAGAACGTCCGTAAGTCTTTGGCTAACAACGGTTCCAATATGGGATCTCCCGTCGACATCGGACTTAATCCCAGAGAGTGGGGACTTAACAACAACCGTTCTTACGTTGTTACCATGAAAGCCAAGCTCGACTATAAAGACGGGGACGGCAATTACATCGAGGGCAACAAAAACGAATTTTCGTTTAAGTTCGCGGTGGATACGCAAGC
>CAZBTB010000190.1:0-3647 GCA_964494605.1 uncultured Lachnospiraceae bacterium | reverse complement strand
GTTTTAGACCGTGCCGAGCAAAGCTTGACCGCACGCTCGAACGCCGTTCCGCTCTCGCTTTCGGCTTGTATCGACTTAAGCTTTTCTTCGGTTATTTCGTCTCCGATTTCGAGGCGGTTGCGCTTGACCGTAATCGCTTCGAGCCCGCAAACGAACACGTCGTCGATAAAGATACTCATGCGGTTTTTGTTCTTCTTCTGAAACGTTATGTCGGTGATTTTTCCCATACACGGATTATAGCACATTTTACGGCAATTTACAAATATTTTTTACACGTTTAAAAAACGCGGACTATGAGCATACTCATAGTACCATATTTTCAAGGAGGAACAAATATGCCGTCAAAAATGACAACCAAAACCCTGCAAGAGCTCAGCGAATTACTCAACAGCGAAGAGCTCTGCTACAAGAAGTGCTGCAACTACGTCAGCTGCTGCACCGACCCCGTGCTTAAAACCAAGCTCGGAAACTACGCCGACAACTGCAAGTCGCGCTTTCAGATGTTACTGAATTATCTGAACAACCATCAGTAAGGAGGAATTAAAATGGCTACTGCAACAAAAAAGACCACAGCCGCAGGCAAGAATACTTCGGCTAAAAAACCTTCGTCGGTTAAATCCAAAACCGCAACGAAGCCGCAAAACAAGACCAACCGCGCAACCGAGTTTGCGCAGGATCAGTGTAAGCTTAACGACTACGATATTATCTCCGACGTCTTAGGCTCGCATAAGTCGCTTATCAAGCTTTACGGCACGGCGCTTTGCGAGATTTCGTGCGAGGACTTGAGAAACCTCGTAAACACCAAAATGACCGAGTGCGCCGAAGATCAGCTCGATGCGTTTCTTTATATGAACGAGCGCGGTATGTACAAGACCGAACCCGCACCCATTCAGAAAGTAAAAGAAGCACGTCAGAAATTCTGCGGCTGCGTAAAGAACCTGAAAAAGTAAAAAATCTTATCAAAAAAGGTCTCTCGAGTCGAGAGACCTTTTTTTGTTACTTCGCGGCAGCTTCGGCTACCATTCTTTTTAACTTTTTATTGGATTCGATAAGCCACTGCGCCGAGTGCGGATAAACGCTCCACCCCTCTACGCCTTCGTTCGCCAAAAACTCCATACATTTTTCTCTGCCGATATAGCTTTCCAAAAGCTTTAACAGCATACGGTCCTGAAACGCGTCGAAGAACACTTCGTGGCGAATGGAATCCCACGCTCCGTCGTCGCCCGGGTACACGATAAACGAGTCGCCTGCGGGGAAGTGTCCGCCTGCGTCGGTGCTCAGAAACGGGTTGATTGCGTGCATCGAGAGGTTGTCGTTGTAGAAGTTGAAACCCCACTGCAAAGAGCCGTTGACCTTTTTCATATAAAGCTGATAGCCGAGTATTCTCGTGCGTTCGCTCGGCATATTGAGAAAGCGGTTACTCAAAAACTTATTGTGGCTCGAACAGCAGTAATACGTAAACTCGTTGGGCTGCAGCTCGCCGTCTATGTGCGACGTTGCGATTACGGGTACGTCGATCATATCCTTGCCCTCGTGCGTCATCGCTTCAATTATCTTATAATCCTTTAGGATCGGCTTAATGCAATTAAACACGGTGCGGTATCTATCGATAGTATCGGCGTTGGGTTCGTCCGAAATATGGAAGTAGCAGTTCCGATTGACTCCTAGCTT
Source organism: uncultured Lachnospiraceae bacterium (assembly GCA_964494605.1). GTDB lineage: Bacteria > Bacillota > Clostridia > Christensenellales > Pumilibacteraceae > UBA10677. The sequence continues at coordinate 1,976 of CAZBTB010000190.1, read as the reverse complement.
TCTTAATACCTTATCGAGTCCGGTAAAGCACTCCTTCAAAAAGCTTAAGTACTCCTCGCCCGTCGACGACGTATCCCAACCGAATATGCGCTCATAGCCGTTTTCGGTCACAGCCGTAATCTTGGGACAGTTTTTGGCTCCCCACTGCGTAGCTAAGTGGCACATCTCGAAATACTCTATTCCGAGCGACTTGGCTAAGGTGATAAAACGCTCGAGCTCGCTGTAGTCAAACGTATACTTACCTTTCTTTCTCGTGATCTTAATGAGCTGAACGTCCAAACGTTCTCCGCCAATCGCAGTATCGAGCGGGGGCGTAAACAGCGGAACGTACAGCATATTCATTCCGTGAGTTACGGCGGTCTTGATAAACGAAGTCAGATACTCGTAAAATTTGTCCGACCACGGCTCAACCTTATAATAGTTGGCAATCGCGTCGTAGTGCATCCAGTTCGTAAAAATAATGTCGCTCTTGGGAAGCATTACGTCCAGAACCTCGAGCGTGTATTCAGCCGTTCCCAGCGAATCGCCGTTTTGCACGATTTCCAAGCCTATGGTATGCTTACCCGCAGGCAAACCCTTTTCCGAATGTACCGTTACCCAGTACGTAAGCCATTTGCCGTTGGTGAGCGTTGCCCTGTTCTCGTTGCGCAGAATATCGGGATAAAGACGCGCATCCTCATCACCGAATATGTAATAGCTGTCCGATTCTTTGTATTTGCTGAATACCACCGGCGCAAAGTCTACCGTGCGCACAGTGCAGAACTCCGCCAGATCTCCGCTGACTATAAGCTTGGCGTGACATCTTCCGTACACGTCGCACTTAGCCGCAACCTGAAAATTAAAGCGCTCGTTTTTAAGCATAAGCCCTTCGTTTTCAAAAACCTTGGGACCTATATCGTGAAACACCTTATCGAGCGAGCTGACCGTTTTTATCAACATATTTTCCTCCGAGCGGCAGAAGCCGCATAGTTTATTTAAGTAGCTTCGGGAGCGTCGGGTACGGGCTGTACGGCGGATTCTTCCGTTTCGACATCCGCGAGTATATCATCCGTCTCTTCCGTATTTAGCGATACGTCTTCGGGAACGCCGCCCATAAGCGAGGGCGGTTCGCCTTTGAACATGACTTTAAGTAAAATCGGGCAAAGTAGCGACGAAATAATGACAAGCATAATTACCGCGATAAGCGGATCTATGCCGACATTCTGAAACAGTCCGCCCTCCAAGCCTTTTTTGCACACTACGAGCGCAACCTCGCCGCGCGCAATCATTCCTATACCTATTTGTCCGGACTCCTTCCAGTTAAACTTGCATAGTTTGGCAACTCCGCCCGCGCCCACTATTTTGCCTAATATTCCCACTAACACAAAGACAAGCGCAAACAGTAAAACCGTACCGTTAAAGCCCGAAAAATCGGTGTTTATGCCGATATTCGCAAAGAACACGGGCGTAAATATCATGTAAGCGTTTATATTAATCTTTCGGTCTATATAGTGAGTTTCTTTTAGCGTAGACAGCAAAATACCCGCAACGTAGGCGCCCGTAATGTCGGCAATACCGAAAATCTTTTCGGCGCAATAAGCATACACAAGACACACGACAAGTCCGAATATGGGTATACGGCGGTTATGCGGCCACTTTTTTACCAACCACCTGAACAGATAGTTGAGTCCTATTCCGACGGCGATAGCCGCCACAAAGAACAGAACCGTCATAAGGAGCGTCATCCACGGATTGACCGTAGCATCCTTAAAGCCGATTGCTATGGACAGAACGACTATACCGATAACGTCGTCGATAATCGCCGCCGACAGGATAATCGTGCCCACTTTGCCCTTGAGCTTACCCATTTCTTTAAGCGTTTCGACGGTTATGCCTACACTGGTTGCCGTCAGAATTACGCCTATAAACACCGCGTCGAGCATCAAAGTTCTGTCAGCCGCAAGTGCGGAAAAACCGCCTAGAAAAGGCACGGCAAT
>CAZBTB010000189.1:0-3647 GCA_964494605.1 uncultured Lachnospiraceae bacterium | reverse complement strand
GGGCGTTCTCGCTAAGATTACCGACGTGTTCGGTCGAGCGGGCGTAAGCATAGGTTCGATATCCCAGAAAGAGGGTGCGGGCAACGAAGTCCCGGTCGTTATAATGACGCACGCAACCAAAGAGAACGCTGTCAAATCCTCGATAGAGGAAATCAAAAACCTCAATTCGGTGGCAAGCGTCGACTCGATTATCAGAGTAATTGAGTAAATTCACATAATTTTCAGCTTTGCTACCAATAATATCTTTGCAAAATCCCGAAAAATATTTGACAAAGATTGGGTAAGATAGTATAATTGATACGTTAGACTGTACATTGCAGAAAATACATTAGGAGAACTGAGTCATAATGAAGAAAAACAAGAGCTTCTTAGCCGGACTGTGCGCACTGGTGCTTACCGTTACAATGGCTTTCGGCGGATTTACGCTTATGCCGGCTTTGGCGGAAGGCGAGACAACCGCTTCCGAGATGAACGTTACGCTTAACAACGTGCAGACGTCTGTTTACTACGGCAAAACCTTTAAGGTAAAAGATGTCACGGGCGTAGACTCCACGACAGTAACCGCACCCGACGGATCCACTGTTGACTTTACGGCGGAAACAGTTACGGCAAATCAGCTTGGTAATTATACCGTTACTTATGTTAAAGGAACGGCAAAATACAGCTACAGAGTTTACTGCTCGCTCGAGCACGAGCTTGAGCTTCGCGTACTCAACGAGGCGCAGATTCCTTCTTATGTTAAAACGAACGACAAAAAGAAGCTTCCTGCAGCCGAAGTCGGTTTCTACGACGAAGACGGCGAGTGGAATAAAGTAAACGCCGATATTACCGTTACGACTAATGCGGGCGAAAATGTTCCTACCGACGGAACGGAGTTCGAGTTTAAAAACGCAGGTAGCCTGTTCATAGTCTACGGCGCAAAGGTCGAAGGCGGCAGCAAGTTCATGTCCAAGACCTACGAGGTCAAGGTTCAGGACGACTTTACCGATACGAAAGCTCCTACGATCAATATCAGCGGCGTTCCCTCTACCGGTAACGTAAACCGCGCTGTGACGATTCCCGTTGCCTCTGTCAGCGATTCGTTCGACGATCGTCCCGAAGTTATGATTAAGGTCGAGGGCAAAAAGGACGGAGCGCTTGTCGAGGTAAACAAAGTTACCGAGAAAGACGGCGTTATTACCGATCATGGCGAAAAAGCCGTATTCGACAACAATAAGAATATGACCTTTATCCCCACGAGCGCGGGCGACTATAAAGTCACCTATCAGGCAAAAGACGACAGCGGCAATCTTACCGCAGAGTGGACCTACACGATTACCGTTTCGGACAAGCGCGCTCCCGAGATCACCGTCGACGAGACCAAGATTCCCGCTAAATGGGGTTATAACAAAGTAACCAAGCTTGCAAGCAACAGTGCAGATGCTGATGAAGTTACGCTTACGGGCGACGATCTCAACGTTACTTTCCCGTTCCCCGAGGTTAAGGACAACCTGACCGAAGCGAAGGACGTCAAAATCGGCTTTACCGTTCGCGATCCCGAGAATAACACCGTTGTTTCGTTCTCCAATATCAACGGCGAAAAGGACGCAAGCGGCACGGTTTACACGAGCAGCATCGTTAAAGACGACGACAACAAAAACAAAAAGTACGAGTTCAACACCGAAAATAAAGAAAACGGTTTCAGCCTTAACTTCGGCGAGTATATTAAAGCAAGAAAGGAAGACACTTCCAATACCAACTACGTCAGCGAAGGCGATTACGTCGTAACTTACTCGGCAGAGGACGCGGCGGGCAACCATGCTACCAAGACGATTACGATTAACGTCACCCAGACCTTCACCGAGAATTCGGTAATCACGCTTGAGTTCAACAACGTTGATAAGTACGTTGTCGGCAACCCCAATAAGACTGTCGACTTCACCGTTCCCACCCCCACCTTCAGCAGCACGACCGACGCTAAGCTCACTCTCGAGTATTCGATAAAGAGCGGCGACGAAGATCCGATTGAAGTTAAGGGCGGCGAGAAGGGTAAAATTGCTTATGACGGAACGAATTACGTTCTTACCGTCGACGGTAAAAATCTTACTCTCGGCACCGAAATAGAGCTTGTTGCTAAGGCAACGTCCGATGCAGGTAACTCCGAGGAAGCTACCGAAACCGTTAAGTTTATCACTCCCGATAACGATCACTTGTTCGGTACTGTAGTTTTTAATGACTTAGCGACAGTTAATTCTACCGCTAATAATCATAACTTAAAAGGTATCTCCGTTACGGCTAAAGAAAACGAGGATATTAAAAACATCGGCGTCGAAGTGGGTATCAAGAACGAGAAGGGTGAATACGTATCCGATATGAGTGCTGAAGTTTACAACGTCGGCGACACCAAATACGTTCGTAATATCTCCTTCAATACCAAGCTTACCGGCACGTACTTCGTCGAAGTTCGCGTATTCGATATCAAGGGCAACAGCAAAATAATCGTTAAGTCCTTTGAAATCACCGATAACAGCAGTAGCGGCGGCGACTTTGAAGCAACCGCTTCCGTAACCAGCAACACTACCGCAGACGTAAACGCTAAGTTTATGCTTGCAAACGAGAAAATAAATGTAAACGGTGCTTTGGCATTTATTTCTGGCGATAAAGAAGATTATGTTCCGAGTATTGTTCGTAAAGTTCAGGGCGGCAGATTCGCACTTATGGGCGAGGAATTCACCGCACTTTCTATCGGTAAATACACTATTTCGGAAAACGTAGAAATTTACGAGAAGACTAATACAACAACTCCTTTCGGCACCGATAATGAAGATTTGCAAGCTTACCTTAAGAGCATTGCTCCCACCCCCGGTGTTGTGTCCGTAAGCGACACCGCGGCAGTTAAGTTCGAATTGCTCGCAGCTATGCCTTCGTACTCGGCTCTCAACACGACCGTTGAAATTCCCACGGCTACCGCATTTACCGAAAACGGCAATGCAGAAGTAACCGTTGACGTCAAGTCTCCCACGGGCGAAACCGTAAATCTCAGCGACGAGGTTGACGGCGAGTCTATGCTCAAGTCCTTTGACGTAACCGCTAACGGAACGTATAAGGTAACCTACACCGTTAAAATCAACGGCAAAGAGAGCACCTTCCCGTACGAAATCAAGGTAGGCGACGTAGAGCTTCCCAAGTTTGAACTTACCGATTCGAAAGGCAATGCGGCGTCGCACGTTACTTCCGTTAAGTCGGGATACAAGTTTGACTTCTTGTATATCAAGGCTACGGATAACAGAACGAGCGAAGGTCAGCTCACTTACTCCAAGCGCGTCGTAGGACCCGACGGAGAAGTTGTCGGCAGCGCAATCACCGGTACGGGCACGACTTACGCTAACAGAGTCAACCCCACCAGCGGACAGTTTACGCTTGACGCAAGCGGCAAGTACACCGTAATCTATACGGTTACCGACGAAGCAGACAACGTTTCCACCAAAGAATTTGAAATCACCGTTACTAATACAACGAATAATTCGAGCATTTCGCTCGCGGCGCTTTCTACCATTCTTATCGTGGTCGGCGTGCTCCTGATTGCAGGCGTTGTGGTATATCTGTTCAGATTCCGCAGAGTCAAAAAAGACTAACTAAACCGAAATGATGCAAGCGGTTCTTCACTC
>CAZBTB010000188.1:0-3696 GCA_964494605.1 uncultured Lachnospiraceae bacterium | reverse complement strand
CTTTTGCGTTTCATAAAGAACTGACACGAATTTTGCGGAGCTGCGCGGCGGCAGAGTAAAAGAACTCACCGTTAAGTACGCGCGTCTTTCAGATGAATACGTCGGTCGCGACGAAACGCAGTTTATAAAACCGACTGCGCTCGCTCAGCTTGATTTATATTACCATTTGAGCGAAGTTGGGCGGGATAGCGTAACGGAGCTTAATAAGAATTTTTCCGCTGCTGCACTGAGAAATCTGATTGCGCGCGGCATTGTGATAACCGAGGAAGAGGAAGAACTCAGAAGTCCGTATTCAAGTGTTTCTTCCGAAACAATTAAGTCGGTCGTTCTGACGCCCTCGCAGTCTGCCGTAGTGGATGCGATTACGGGGCAGGACAGCGCGACGTATTTATTGCACGGCGTTACGGGCAGCGGCAAAACCGAAGTGTATATGCGCTGTATCAGCGACGTACTGAAGCAAGGCAAAACGGCGATAATGCTCGTCCCCGAGATTTCGCTTACGCCGCAGGTTCTGCGCTCGTTCCGCTCGAGGTTCGGAGACAGCGTGGCGCTACTGCACAGCGGACTGTCTGCAGGCGAGCGTTTCGACGAATGGCGGAGGCTGTTGGACGGCAGAGCCAAGGTTGCCGTCGGAGCAAGAAGTGCGGTTTTTGCGCCGCTTACAAATATCGGACTTATAATTATAGATGAAGAGCACGACTCGAGTTACGTGTCCGAGTCCAATCCTCGGTACGTTACTCACGATATTGCCGAATTCAGAGCAAAGTACAATGCTTGCTCGCTGGTTCTCGGCAGTGCGACGCCTTCTATCGATTCGTATTATAAAGCTCAATCTGGCGAGTATAAACTGCTTGAGTTACCCGAGCGCGTCAATAAGCGACCGTTGCCGCAAATAGATATCGTAAACATGTGCAAAGAGGTGTACGACGGGAACAACGGCATGTTTTCGCGCTTGCTTTTATCCGAGCTAACCGAGTGTATGGAGCGTGGCGAGCAGGCGATAATTTTCCTCAATCGCCGCGGTTACTCGTCGTATATGATGTGCAGATCTTGCGGCTACGTTGCTAAGTGCAGTCAGTGCGACGTTTCGCTTGTTTACCATAAGGAAGAACACGTGCTTAAATGCCACTATTGCGGCAACCGCTACGCCGTTCTGGACGTTTGTCCCGAGTGCGGTTCGCCGTCCATTAAGCGCGGCTATGTGGGAACGCAAGCGATAGTCGAGCACCTCGGCGAGCTTTTCCCCGATAAAAAAATACTCCGCATGGATAACGACACAACGTCAACAAAGGACGCACACGCGCGAATTTTGGGAGAATTCGCCGCCAAAAAAGCGAGTATTTTGGGAGGAACGCAAATGATTGCAAAAGGTCACGACTTCCCCGACGTTACGCTCGTGGGCATTGTAGACGCCGATATGAGCCTGCATTTTTCGGACTTTCGCGCGGGCGAACGCACTTTTCAGCTTATCACTCAGGTTGCCGGGCGTGCGGGCAGAGAGCTTAAGCCGGGGCGCGTGGTACTTCAAACTTACACGCCCAAGCATTACGTTTACCGTTTTGCCGTAAACAACGATTACCGCGGTTTTTACGAAAAAGAGGCGAACTTACGCGAGGTTACGAAATATCCGCCGTTCAGCAAAATTGTTCGAGTGCTTGTAAGCAGCGAATCCGAAGAGCTTGCAAGCTCTGTCTTAAAAGGGATATTTACCGAAATATCCGAGCTTACCAAGGAGAACCGCGGCGCGTTTGCCTATTTTGCGGCAATGAAATCGCCCGTTAAAAGGATACAAAACAAGTACCGTGTACAGATTTTAATGCGTATAACCGACAGCTTTGACAAAATAATAAAGTCGGTGTATAATATTGTTGACAAACATGCCGTGCAAAAAGTAAGTACGTTTGTCGAGATAAATCCCAATAACCTCAGCTAGGAGAACAAAATGGCTATAAGAAACATAGTAAAAGTAGGCGAGCCGCTGTTGCGCGAACGTTGCCGCGAGGTAACCGTTTTCGACGAGCGTTTGGGTGTGCTTATCGACGATATGATTGAAACGATGTTTGCCGCAAACGGTGTCGGTCTCGCCGCGCCGCAGGTGGGAATATTAAAGCGCGTCTGCGTCGTGTGCGTAGACGGCGAAAAGATTTACGAGCTTGTAAACCCCGTAATAGTAAAGTCTGCGGGCGAGCAGCTCGGGCCCGAGGGGTGCTTGAGCGTTCCCGGTCGCCAAGGCTATGTCCGACGCCCCAAACGCTTGACGGTGGAAGCTCAGGATAGGTTCGGTAAAAAAGTCAAATTCGTAGTGGATAAGTTTACCGCTGTGGCGTTCTGCCACGAGATGGACCACCTTGACGGCGTTTTGTTTATAGACAAGCTCGACGGTAAAGAAATATGAGAATCGTTTTTTTAGGTACGCCCGATTTTGCGGTGCCGTCGCTTGACGCTCTTTACGAGTCTCACGAAATAGCCGCCGTAATCACTCAGCCCGATCGTGAAAAGGACAGAAAGGGTAATTTTATCGTAGGTGCGGTCAAACGCCGCGCGATCGATTTGGGTATTCCCGTGTACCAGTTCGAAAAAATCCGTCTCGACGGCGTGAAAACGCTTAGAGAGTTGGCTCCCGACGTTATGGTTACCTGCGCTTACGGACAGATTTTATCGCAGGAAATCTTGGATATTCCGAAGCTGGGAGTGCTGAACGTGCACGGATCGCTGCTACCGAAGTACCGCGGCAGTGCACCCATACAGCGCGCAATCATGAACGGCGACAAAACTACGGGCGTAACAATAATGAAAACCGACGTCGGCATGGACAGCGGTGCTATGTTGAGCCGCGAAGAAATAATGATAGAACACGACGATTACGTCGGCGATATTTACGCCAAGCTCAGCGTGATGGGCGCTAAGCTGCTTATAAAAACACTCGACGAATATGCTCAAGGTCTTATCGAGCCCGTGCCGCAGGAAGAAAGCCGCGTGACGTTTGCCCCGATGCTGAAAAAAGAAGAAGCGGCGCTTGATTTTACGAAGTCCGCCGAAACATTGAGAAATACGATACGCGGAATGGGTTACGGCATTTGTTCATTCAGGGGAGAGAGTCTTAAGGTTTACCGTGCTGATTTATGCGAAAATCCCGATAATTTACCTGCGGGCAAAATAATAACCGCAAAAAAGAACGATTTTACCGTAGCGTGCGGCGTTGGAGCGTTAAGGCTTACCGAGCTTCAGCTAAGCGGAAAAAAGCGCATGGGAGCGGCTGATTTTCTTAACGGAACAAAAGCTTGCGCGGGCGAGCAGCTCTTATCGGTGGAATAGTTAATGGAAACGGCTGAAAGAAATTTAATAACGGCAAGACTGCTTATAAAAGTTTTCGGCGGCGCGTATTCGTCGATTGAACTTAATAATGCGCTTGAGGATTTACCGGACGAACGGGACAGGGCGTACGTGTCGCGTCTGTTTTACGGCGTGCTGGGAAAAAACGTTCAGCTCGAGTATGTCTTAAGCAAGCTTACGACTAAGCGCCCGAAACCCGCAGTTGCCGTCGTAATAAAAATGGGCGTCTATATGCTGAGGTATATGGACGTGCCCGATTATGCGGCAATCGACACGCAGGTAGAGCTTATCAAAAAGCTGGGTAAACGCGAGCTCGCCGGGTTCGTGAATGCTGTACTGCGACGTGAAAGCGAAGTAAAAATT
>CAZBTB010000187.1:0-3698 GCA_964494605.1 uncultured Lachnospiraceae bacterium | reverse complement strand
GAAATATTATTATGGAAAGACAGGCGGCAGAATGTTTATTGAAGATCAAAGCGGTTTACCTCAGACCCGACGACCCGTTCACCTGGGCGAGCGGAATCAAGTCTCCCATTTATTGCGACAACCGCATAGTGTTAAGCTATCCGACCGAGCGCAAGGTTATCGAGGACGGCTTGGCGGCGCTTATCAAGGAAAAGTTTCCTAAGGTCGAAGCGGTATTCGGCACGGCAACGGCAGGCATTGCTCATGCGGCAATGACAGCCGAACGCATGGGACTGCCCACGGGTTACGTCCGCGGCGAAAACAAGAGCCACGGCAGACAGAACAAGATCGAAGGGCGTCTTAACAACGGACAGAAGGTTGTGCTTGTCGAGGACTTGATTTCGACGGGCGGGAGCTGCTTGGAGGCCGTAAACGCGCTTCGCGAGGCGGGCGCGGAGGTTCTCGGCGTCGTGTCCATTTTCACATACAACATCGGACGCGGGCACGAGAATTTCAAAAAGAACGACTGCGTTTACCATTCGCTGTGCAATCTCGAAACGCTTCTCGACGTTGCCGTCGAAACGGGTTATATCAAGCCCGAACAGAAATCGGAAATTCTTACTTTCAGAAATTCACTCTGATTCGAACAGCAAGACGGCGTAATCGCGTGGCAGACGAGGAAGGCGCGGATTGCCGAGGGGCGCGTAGTAGACCTACGTAACCCGAATGCAAACGCAAGCCTAACGAAGTATTCCGCGATGAGTACACCGTCGCATAAGGAGATAAAATGGCATACTTATACTTAAACGACGGCACACTATTCCAAGGAAAAGCTTTCGGCTACGAGGGCGACGTCGTAGGCGAAGTTGTGTTCAATACGGGCATGACGGGTTATCAGGAATTACTTACCGACCCGAGCTACGCAGGGCAGATCGTAAACATGACGTATCCGCTTATCGGTAACTACGGCGTCAATAAGTTCGATACCGAGTCGGACAGACCCAAGGTTCGCGGATTTATCGTCCGCGATTACTCGGAGTTTCCGTCCAACTGGAAAGCCGAGGCTACGCTCGACAAGTACTTAAAAGACAACAATATCGTCGCAATCGAGGGAATCGACACGCGCGCTCTCACTCGCCGTTTGCGTTCGAGCGGAACTATGAACGGCATTATCTGCCGCGAACTGCCCACCGAGGAGCAAAAGCGCGAGGTTGCGGCTTACCGTATAACCAATCCTGTGGATGAAGTTACGGTCAAAGAAGCTTACGACATCGAGGGCAATGGCAAGCGCGTTGCCGTTATCGATTACGGCTTAAAGCGCAATATCTTAAAGTCGCTTATCAACTGCGGTTTCAATATGCGTGTTTTTCCCGCGTCCGTCGATTATAAGACTGTGCTCGATTACGCGCCCGACGGAATAATGCTCACTAACGGCCCCGGAGACCCCAAGGACAACGTTAAGGAAATCGAAACGTTAAAAAAGCTTATCGGAGTTAAACCGATTTTCGGTATTTGCTTGGGTCATCAGCTTCTGGCGCTTGCCAAAGGCGGCGACACGGTAAAAATGAAGTACGGACACCGCGGCTCCAACCACCCCGTCAAGGACTTGGACACAGGAAGGATTTTCATAACGAGCCAGAACCACGGCTACTGCGTAGACGCCGACAGCTTAAAGGGCGCGGGACTTATGTCGCACGTCAACTGGAACGACCGTACCTGCGAGGGCATGGAATATAACGACGGCAAAACATTCTCCGTTCAGTTCCACCCCGAAGCCAGTCCCGGACCGAAAGATACGGGTTATCTTTTCGAAAAGTTTGCAAAACTTTTATGATTTTTGTTTAGAAAACACAAAGAAACTTTTCAACTTTTGGACGCGTGCCAAAAGTTGAGCAAAAGCACGTCGGGGACACTTTCGGCTGTGTCCCCGAACCCCCGCAACGAGCAAGGCTACGCCCTGCACCCCGATAGGTCAAATATGGGTTTTGCCCCTACACCCCAATCGGATACGGAAAAACAAACAAGAGGTAATAGAAATGCCAAGAGACAACAGCATAAAAAGAGTACTTATTATCGGCAGCGGTCCTATCGCTATCGGACAGGCCGCCGAGTTCGACTATGCGGGCACACAGGCTTGCCGCGCGCTCAAAGCCGAGGGGATTTATACCATATTGGTAAACTCCAACCCCGCGACAATAATGACGGATAAGGAGATGGCGTCGAGGGTTTATCTCGAGCCGCTCACGCCCGAGGTTTTGAAGAACATTATCCGCAAGGAACGCCCCGACAGCATATTGCCTACGCTGGGCGGACAGACGGGACTTAATCTTGCCTGCGAGCTTGCCGAGAGCGGGTTTTTGGACAAGATGGGCGTGCGCTTACTGGGCACGACCGTGGAGTCTATTAAAAAGAGCGAGGACAGAGAGCTTTTTAAACAGACTATGGAGTCAATCGGCGAGCCGTGTATCGACTCGATTATTACTCACAACGTAGAGGACGCCGTTAAGTTCGCCAGCGAAAACGGCTATCCCGTTATCGTGCGCCCTGCGTATACTTTGGGCGGAACGGGCGGCGGTATTGCCGACGACGAGTGTCAGCTCAGAGAGATTTGCAAGGCAGGCTTACACGCGTCGCGCGTCAATCAGTGTCTTATCGAAAAGTGCGTTTCGGGCTGGAAGGAAATCGAGTACGAGGTTATGCGCGACCAGAGCGGCAACGTCATTACCATTTGTAATATGGAAAACCTCGACCCCGTGGGCATACATACGGGCGACAGCATAGTGCTTGCCCCCTCGCAGACGCTGCGCGAAGAAGAGTATCAGATGTTGCGTTCGGCTTCGCTCAATATAATTTCCGCGCTCAAAATCTGCGGCGGCTGTAACGTTCAGTACGCGCTCGACCCCGAGTCCATGCGCTACGCGGTTATCGAGGTCAACCCGCGTGTTTCGCGTTCGTCCGCGCTTGCAAGTAAAGCAACCGGTTATCCCATTGCCAAGGTCGCCGCGCTCATTGCAATCGGCTATAATCTTGACGAGATAATAAACGGCGTCACGGGCAAAACGTACGCTTGCTTCGAGCCGACGCTCGACTACGTTGTTTGCAAGTTCCCGCGTTGGCCGTTCGATAAATTCACCGAGGCGAACAAGACTCTCGGAACGCGCATGAAGGCGACGGGCGAGGTCATGAGCATAGGCGCTAACTTCGAGGAAGCGTTACTCAAAGCCGTGCGTTCGCTCGAGCTTAATTTCTATTCTCTCGACAGTCCCAAATTCAATCGCATGACTAAGGATCAGCTGTACGCACAGTTGCCTATTAAAAACGACGAAAGACTGTTCTGTATCTGTGCTGCATTAAGAAAGGGCGTTTCGGTTTCGCTTATTCATGAAATAACGACGATTGACAAGTGGTTCTTACTTAAGCTTAAAAAGATTGTCGAGACCGAAGAGAAGATTAAGCGCGAAAAGAAGGACTGTCTGACAAAAGAGTTCCTGCGCGAGATAAAGCGTCGCGGTTTTGCCGACCGTGCAATCGCCGCTTGGTGCGAAATGTCCGAGAGCGAGCTGAGAAAATTGCGCATTAAGTTCGGCATAACTACTGCGTACAAAATGGTCGATACCTGCGGCGCGGAGTTCGAGGCGGTCAGCCCCTATTATTATTCGACCTACGAAGAAGAAAACGAGTCGCTGCCCACCGATAAAAAATCCATTGTGGTTTTGGGC
>CAZBTB010000186.1:0-3728 GCA_964494605.1 uncultured Lachnospiraceae bacterium | reverse complement strand
CGTAGCTTACGTCTCCGTAATATGCGTCGAATTTACTTTTCACTTGTTCGCCACCGTCCGATGCTTTTACGGCGTTTTCGTCGCGTCCCGAAATGAGCCTACGGCATTTACATCGATCGTACAGCGTTACGCATCCTTCGTTGTCTCCGTTAAATACGGCAACTCCCGATCCGCCGAGCGACTCGACAAGCTCGTTTTTCGTATTAAGGATATTGTCCGTCGACCCGAAGGTTTCGAGGTGTTGCGTGCCTATCGCGGTAATCATGGCGAACTCGGGCTTTACAAGATTGGCCAGCTCTGCAATATCGCCCACGTACCGCGCGCCCATTTCCGCAATAAACGCCGTATCGTCGTCCAATAACTCGTTATTCACAGTCAGCGCAATGCCCAACGGCGTATTATAGTTTTCGGGCGTTACGCACACCGAAAAAACGCTTTTCAGCATTTCGTTCAATATATTTTTCGCACTTGTTTTACCGTAGCTGCCCGTAATCCCGATTTTAATCATATTCATGCTATTTAGCCGCTGTTTCGCGGCGGCGACAAATTTGGAATTACGGCGGTTTTCGATAGGCGTCATAATTGCATGAGTAAGTAAAAATGCGGCAAATCCGCCGAACACAGGTGCAAGCGCGTAAAGCGGCGGATAAAATATAACAAACGGCACGGCAAAAACGCACGATAAAATCGCCATTACCGCGACAAACCGCCGTAATCTTTTTGTAAGCTTTAATTTGACCTTGCTGCTCTTATAGGAAATTGCGGCTACCGCACACGCCGCGCCGACAACAATGAAAATACTAAAGAAAAACAGCTCGGTTTTGCAGAATACGTAAATTACGGCACACGCGCCCAAACAAAATATAAATGCAAATGCGGTAAGAATAAAACGGCTTATTTTTTTGCGCTTAACGGCAACGAAAAACTCGTTTAATCTGTATGAAGAAAGCTGATACAATAGTAAAGTTATGTAATGTACGGGAACACCGAGCAAGCCGACCGCCAATACGGATACAACAAAACAAACTGTCATTCGGTTTTCTCCTTAAAAAATTCCCCGGCAATTCGGTTAAACCCGATCGTATCGTCAAGATACGCGAAATGTCCGCAGTTTTTCATAACAATAAGCGCACTGCCGTCGACGGCCTTGACTATCCTCTTTGCCATATACAGCGGAGTGTCGCGGTCATTTTCGCCCCACACAAGCAAAGTAGGACACTTTATTTTACCGAGTAGTCCGTCAAGGTGTGTGTTGACCACCGACACAAAAACCCGACGCATACCCTCGCTAAGCGCCTTGTAATCGCTCGAGCCTGCGTTTTTCGGCTCACGTTTAAGCAGTTTGCGTTTAAGCTTATATGACATAACCTTAAACCTGTACCTTAATCCGCGTTTAGGCTTTACGCCCGCCGCATCCGTCAGTAGCAATCTGTTTATTCTGTTCTCCGACGCCAGAATAACCGCCACTCGTCCGCCGAAGCTGTGCGCGATCACGTCGGGTTTGTTTAATCCGAGCTCGTCTATAAGCTTCGCCGTGAGACGTGCATAATCGTAAACGGTAAACTCGGGCGGCGGCGTGTCGCTCTGTCCGAAACCGACAAAATCGAGCGCGGTCACGTCGCGTCCCAAAGCGGCGAAATAATCAAAAACAGGTCGCACCGTAGAAACGTTGCAACCCCAGCCGTGCAGAATGAGCACGGGTATTCCCTCGCCTTTTTTTCTTTCGTAAAAAACATTTAACCCGTCGATTTCGAGAAACATTTTTTACTCCGTCTTTTTTATAATTGCTTTGTCATTACAATCGCGGCGTCTCTGCCGTAATAATTTTTGCGGCGGCTAAGCTCGGTAAAACCGCACTTAACGTACAACTTAATAAAGCCGTCGTTATACTCGTTGACTTCCAAAAACAATTTGGTTATTCCGTTGGCACACGCCCAACGCTCGATTTTGGCAATAAGCTCTGTGGCAACGCCCGACCGCCTAGCTTCGGGCACAACGGCAACGTTGCAGATATTCCCTTCGTCGAGACAGCGTTCTATTCCCATATAGCCCAACATCTCGCCGTCCTTAACGGCTTTATAAAAAGCATAACGTTCGTCGGACAATGCCGTTTTCAAGTCATTTTCGCTCCACGGACATTCAATAAATTGCCGCTCGATATTCATAATACCGCTCGCGTCCGCTACCGAACATGGAAAAATTTCAAACTCTTTCACGGCTTACTCGCCCCTGTCACGCTCGGCTTGCGACTTTAGTAGGTAAAACGGTTCGACCTCGCCGTAGCCGACGGCTTTATTTGCTCTATACGCGCTTTCGATTGCCGCAACAAACGAATCGACCGCACTGTCGGGCTTAACGCTCAAACGCTCCGCCGAGTATGCGTCGCCGTAGACCGCGCGGGGCTCGTCGACCCGGGCAATGAGTTTTTCCGCCTCGGCATAAGTCGAGGACTTAGGCTCAAGCAAAACAGTGCCGTCGGGCGAATATGCGGCTACATAGCAAAAATCAGCGTAAGCGTGAACAACCGAAAGCACGCTCTCTACAGAGCCGTCCTTATTATTATATGCGAGTTTTGTCAAAGTGTTTACGGCGACAACGGGTTTACCCAGCGTATAGGCAAAGGTTTTAACCGTGACCGTACCTATTCTTATGCCCGTAAACGACCCGGGTCCTATCGCGCACGCAAAAAAGTCGAGATCGGATAACTTCAGCCCCGCCTCGTCTAACAGTTCGTCTATCGCGACAAGCAAAACCTCCGACGCCTTTTTCGGTTCGGTAATCTCGCGAAAATACGTTTTATCATCGGAGCAAAGTACTATAACGATTGTTTCGCTCGCGGTATCTATCCCTAAATACTTCACGCTCTGCTCCTAAAACTCGATATGCTTGACTTTATCGGACTTTGACCTGCGGTAAATTACCACCTTACTGCCGATCGTGCAAACAGGCTGCGCTTTAAGCCGCTCGCAAAGCTCTTGCATAACCTCGCCGGTTTCAAGCTCACTGGCTCTTAAAACCGTAATCTTAACAAGCTCGCGCTTATTCAAAGCCTCGTCTATTCCGTTGATCTGGTTGTCGCTTATGTTTCCCTTGCCGATCTGATAAATCGGTTCGAGATTGCTTGCCAATGCCCTTAACGCCGCGCGCTGTTTACTGTTCATTGATTTTTATCTCCCTTTTTCCGTCGCCGAGATAACTTATATTTACCGCGATAACGTTACCAATAATCGCGTCGGAAATATTATTCGCCCATTCGATACACGAAACCGAGCCGCTTTCACCGAAAAACTCGGTAAGTCCCGCCTCGTACGCCTCCGCGCCCGAAGAAAGTCTGTACACGTCAAAATGGTACAGCTTAAGCCTGCCGTCGTACTCGTTCATGAGCGTAAACGTGGGACTTGTAACGTCGTCGTCAATCCCAAGCCCTGCCGCCAAACCCTTAACGAAAACGGTTTTTCCCGCGCCGAGCTCCCCGTCCAACAGGATAATCTCGCCGCCCGTTAAATTTCCGGCAAACGACCTGGCAAACTCGAAAGTTTCGTTCTCATTGTTTGTAACAAATTTCACAACACTATTTTATCATTTATTGTTTTGTTTTGCAAGCTATTCGGCGGTGTTATCCGCTTTCTTTTCGTCGGGCTCTTCCGTTTTATCCTGTTTCTTGGGCTGCAGGATATAACGCTTGAGAATAAACGACAGCTTTTTGTACAATAAGAACACAAGCAAAC
>CAZBTB010000185.1:0-3750 GCA_964494605.1 uncultured Lachnospiraceae bacterium | reverse complement strand
TCGAGGGCGTGTCGAAAACGTACATGGAAGCGGCGTTTTTGGAAGGCGCGGGACATTTCCGGATTTTCTGGCAAATCATGTTGCCGCAGGTTTCGGGATTGCTGTTCGCGCTGTGGATAATGGCGTTTATAGGCGAATGGAACAATTATATGAAACCCATTATGTTTTTGCCCAATTACGTAACGTTGACTTCGGGACTGTATATTTATCAAATCGAGCAGGGCAGGAAATTGAATACGCCCATACTGTTTGCGGGCGCGCTCATGTGTATAGTGCCTGCGGTAACGTTATTTACGGTATTCCAGGATAAGTTCTTAAATCTGTCTTACGGCAGCGGAATAAAAGGTTAAGGAGATTAAGTATATGAAAAAACTGTTTACAAGAATCGTATGTCTGATATGCGTGTGCGCATGCGCTCTGTGTGCGTTCGCGTGCGACGGCGGAAATAAGAAACCGCGCAGCGAAACTCTTACGATAACCGTGTCCAACCTCGGCTTCGGCACGAATTGGCTGTACGCAATAGCCGACGAGTTCGAGCGGCTTTACGACGTGGACGTGCAAATCAGTCCCACAGTCATCGCCAAGGATCTGCTTACTCAGCTCGATAACGACTATCAGCTCGACGATCTGTGCTTTTTCGCGGGCGTGTCCTCGGTTTGGAGCACAATGCGCCGCGGAAAGTTCACTCAGATAGACGACGTCTGGGAGATGACGATCGACGGCGAAACAAAGAGCGTAAAGGAAAAGGCAGTACCCGAATACGTCGAAGCTTACAAGTTTAACGACCATTATTATTCGGTTCCGTTCATTACCGAAATCATGGGTCTTGCGTATAACAAAACCACGCTTGACACGCTGTTCGGTAAAAATAATTGGTCGCTTCCCCGCACTACGAACGAAATGAATGCGTTTTGCGACAGTATCAGGCAAAAGGAAGCGTACGCTTTTACATGGTGCAATAAGGAAAACGCTTGTTATTGGGGCGGAGTTATAGAAATTTGGCAGGCTCAGTACGACGGCGCCGAACAGTATAACCACATGGCTTTAGCCGAAAAGTACGATCCCGAAACGGACAGCTACGTTTTCGACACAACGGGCGAGCTTTTGGACATGAAGGGCAAGCTCCGTGCGCTCGAGGTCGCCGAAAAGTACATTTATAAGGATAACGGTTATTCGCACCGCTATGCGACAAGTATGCAGTTTGCCGAGTCGCAGGCGGCGTTTGCGGGTATTCCGTACGCCAATGACAAAAAACTCGTTGCGTTTACGCCCAACGGCAGTTGGCTGTATGAGGAAAACCAAGAGGACTTCGATTATATGCTTCAGGATATCGGCTTTATGACCGCGCCCGTTATCAGCTCGCTCAGCGAAAAGCTGTCCTATTATAATTCCGACGGAGAATTCAATAAGCTGTCTGCTACGGAGCAAGCCGCTTACGACGAGGTGCTTCTCGCAATCGTCGATTACGTAGACGGCAAAACGGCGACCGCGCCTACGACGGTAGGCGGTTATAACGTGTCGGCGGCGGATATCGAGAGAGTGAGAGAGGCGCGCAATATAATCAATACCAAGGATCAGGCGCACGCTTTCATTCCCTTCAATTCGCAGAATCCGACGCTTGCAAAAAAGTTTATCGAGTTTTTCTGCTCGGACTATGCAGGCAATATTTTCAGCACGGTAACTCACGGCTTCAGTCCGTTTAATAGCCAAGTTACGTCGGATAACGAGTCGTTCTTAAACGATTTCGATAAGGACGTTGCGAATTTACTCAATAATTCCGCAAAGAAGATTCTGTATTATTCGCGTACCGGATTCTGGATAAGCACGAGTACGCCCGAGGACATGTTCCAAAAGACCGGAATGTACGGAACGGCTGAAAAAGCTTATTATGACTATTACGTCGCTAAAAATAAAGAGATTTGGCAGGATAAGCTCAGAGTTGCGGGAATGCTCGCTTTATAAGGAGGAATTATGAAGAAGGTTTTGGTATTTTTTCTTGCGCTTAGCATTAGCCTGTTTGCCGCCGCGTGTTCGGGCGGCGGAGTAGGCGGCTTGGAGAAAGAGTATTCGGTCGAGTTCGGTTCGCCATTTTATCTACCCAAGGTCGAAGGCGATTACACCGTTTCGATCAAGGATCCGAACGGCAACGACGTAAAAACGCAGTTCGGTTCTTTCCGTCCGACGGTGGGCGAGTACACCGCCGAATACGATATCGAGGGTAAAAAGCAATCGGTCAAAATCGTTTGCACCGATACTACCGCGCCCGTCGTCAGCTTCGGTTTGTACGAAGCCAACGTCAGCGTGGGCGACGAAATCACCGTTCCGGGATTTCAGGCGTCGGACCTAAGCGCCGTTTCGTCTACGAGCGTCAAGGTTACGAACTCGAGCGGCGGCGAAGTAACTTTAACCGATAACAAATGGACGGCAGAAAACGACGTTTATACCGTCACGGTCACGGCAGTGGACGCGTACGGCAATACGGGTACAGGCAAAGCGGTCGTGACTGCGCGCCAGAGCTTTACCGACACCGACAGAGCGGCAAACGTACTGTACGATTTCGACGAACGCGAGTACATAAACTTAGTTTACGGAGCGGAGAATCAAACGAATTTCGACGCCGAGATTGTGACGGGAGGCTATCCCGCTATTCAGAGTGAAAAGAGCGGTAACGGCGTACTCAAGCTTTCGACCGATTGCAATTACGGCGACGTTTATATAAAATTCGCATCATACGAAACGTTCGCCGCAAGAAGCGCGGGCAAAATCGTTCTTCGCGTCGCCGTCGACAGAGATACCGATTACGTCAAAGTAATCAACGGCAACGGTGTTACGGCAGGCGCTGCGTATATGTTAAAAAAGAACGTCTGGACGGAAGTAACCGTCGATCCCATCGATTTCGGATACGGCAGCGTGTTCAACAATTTCCTTTTGTGCGCGCGTGCCGATCTCGGACTCAATCTGTTTATCGACGAAATATATTATACCGACCGTTACGTTCCCGAATTGGAGCGCGGCGAGCTTGCCGTGTTCGACAACGAAGGTTACGTCGGCAGAATGTATCAGAATATTTATAACGGTCAGCCGTGGGTAGGCGGCGGCAGTACCTTCGAGCTTGTCGACAACAGCGGAACAAAGGCCGTTCGCATAAAAACGACTCAGAACAGAGGCGGATTTACCTATATGTTCAACGAGCGCATCGACTTAGCGGAGGTGGAGAGCATTACGATCAGAATGAACTGCCATAAAAGTCCGCAGCATATTTGGGTGGGAACGATGCAGGGAACTTATCTCGGCGGTTCGTCGTATTCCGACCTTGCAGGGTGGGAAACCGATTGGCGACATCTGTACGCGGGGCAAATGCACGATTACGTTATTACGCCCGAGCAGTTGTGGACCAGGTGCTGTGCGGACGGTTATTTATCGGGCATTTGGATGAGCGTGATCGACGCATATAACACCGAACACACTATCGATATCGAATCTATAACGGTACAATATAAAAATTAATATAGGAGGGAAATATTGATGAAAAGAAGGAGCTTATGGAGCAGTATAGCCGTGTGCCTGATGACGCTTATATTTGCGTTGTCGTTTGCGGCTTGTACTCCCGAGGAAACCACGCCCGACGGCGGAAAGGACAAAGTTTCTCAGCCTGTGGCTATTACGCTCGGTTACAATGAAGAAACGGGCGTTATGAGCTGGGCGGCAGTGGACGGCGCAACCAAGTATACGGTTTCGGAGCTTAGGACG
>CAZBTB010000184.1:0-3757 GCA_964494605.1 uncultured Lachnospiraceae bacterium | reverse complement strand
AATAAAGCGCAAGAAGAAATTTATTCTGTCCGAGCGCGAAGAAAAGATAATGGCTATGTGGTCAAACGCGATGAGCATGTTCGACGAGATTTTCGGCAAAATAGATTATATCGGTTTGCCGCTGCCCAAAATCAAGGACGATCACGGCGACAGGATTCAGCTCACTCACGGCAAGTATTCCATGCTGCTTCAAAGCCCCGATCAAATGGTGAGAAAGCATGCTTTCGACGCTCTTTACAAGACGTACTATAAGCTTATCAATACAATTTCCGCGGTGTACGCAGGTTCGGTCAAAGCGGATAACTTCTATGCCGAGGTTCGCGGATACAAGAGCAGTCTCGAAAAAGCGCTATACGAGGACAACGTGCCTTCGGGCGTTTACGACAACCTTATCTCGGCTGTGGGCGACAACCTCAAGTTTGTGCACGAGTACGTTGCGCTCAGACGCGACGCGCTTAAGCTCGACAAGCTGCACATGTACGATATGTACGTACCCATTGTGGACAACGCGGAAAGAAAGTACGATTTCGAAACGGCGTTCGAGACGGTCGTCAAGGGTCTTGCACCGCTCGGCGAAGAGTACCGTAAGCTTTTGTTACGAGCAAAAGCCGAGCGCTGGATGGACGTTTACGAAACCGAAAACAAGCACGGCGGAGCGTATAATTGGGGCTGTTACGGGACGCACCCGTTTGTTTTACTCAATCATTCGGGCACGACGCACGACGTGTTTACCATTGCGCACGAGCTCGGTCACTCCATGCATTCGCATTATTCCGAGACGAACCAACCGTTTTCCAAAGCCAACTATTCGATTTTCGTTGCCGAGGTTGCGTCTACCGTAAACGAGGTTTTGCTGTTAAAGCACCTTATCGGTAATGCGTCGGATGTCAACGAAAAGAAATATCTTCTTTCGTATTACCTCGACATGTTCCGCACGACGCTGTTCCGTCAGACGATGTTCGCAGAGTTCGAAAAAATCAGTCACGATATGGCGGCAAAGGGCGCACCGCTTACGCCCAAATCGCTGTCCGATAAATATTATAAGCTCAATAAGAAATACTACGGTCAGGCGGTAACGCACGACAACCTCATTCGTTACGAGTGGGCGCGTATTCCGCATTTTTATACCGCGTTTTACGTCTACAAGTACGCTACGGGCTTAACCGCCGCCGTCAATATCGCAAACGCTATCTTAAGTAAAGGCGAGAGCTTTGTTGCCGATTACAAGCGGTTTTTGTCTAGCGGATCCACCGATTCGCCCTATGAATTGCTCAAGATTGCGGGCGTCGACCTTATGAAGAAAGAGCCGTTCAATTTTGCCATGAACGAGTTTAAGAGCACGTTGGACGAACTGAAGAAACTGTTTTAATTCGCGGATAAATCGAACAAAATACCGCTAATAGCTTGCCTGACGTATGTCCTAATACGTCGTCGGCTTCGCTATTCTTGTCTTTTGTCCGATTTCCCTCGCGAAACGGCTTAGAGAAAAGAGTAGGTAAAACACAGAGAGGAGTTATTATGAAGTTATTGAAAAGAATTATCGCTGTCATAACCTTGTCGGTTTGTTTTACCGTGCTCGTCGGTTGCGGTGCAAGCGTCGACTACTATTATTCGAGTGACGGCGACACTATATACTACAGTTACGTAGTGACAATGTCCGGTAATCTTATGAAGACGCTTGAGAAAAGCGCGGCGATTAGAACGGGTGACAATAAGTGGACGCTTGCGGGATATTTCGCGGTTTTGGGCAGCGGGTTCGGAACCGAAGTAAAGCATACCGGGGCGAGCGGATATACGGGCGATCATTATTTTACGTTCAGCGGTTCTCGCGAAGTGCCCGATGACGACGAAGATGATAATACCGACGAGCAGGAAGAGCCGCAATACGTTCTCGAAAAAGGCTTTTTCAGGACGCGCGTTATTTGGACGCAGGACAGTCCGTTCGAAGGCGTTTACGGGCAGTTTATCGGCGAGGAAGAAACAACAGAAGGGTCGCTAATCGACGTACTCAAAAACGGTTACAACGGTATTCCCGCATTTACCGAGGCGTTCCCTGCGGCGAAAGAGCTCGATCCCACCGAATTGACTTTACGGTTTTTATGGAACAACAATAGGGTTACGCCCGAGAACGGCGAAACCGAGTATATCAACGGTAAGTATTATTCGGTTTGGACGGTGTCGTTCGACAGTGAGAAAAAAGAGATTATTTACTGGTACTATGTGCCCAATCCCGTCGGATGGTACGTCGTGATTTTGGGCGTAGGGTTGCTTATTGTAGGCCTCATAGTGCTGATAACCTTAAAGTCTAAGAAAGAACCCAAGTTCGTAGAAGCGAGAACGGGTCCCGTGCGGTATAGAAACGCGGCTACGGGCAGCAACGTTTATTATTCGGAGTTTAACAATTCGCGCAAAAAGGCGGCCGAGGACGCTCGGCGCGAGCTTGACGAGCTGTTCGGAACGGAGAATAATGCGGGCAATGACCTCGACGATATTTTCGGGTTAACCGACGATAAGCCCAAAAGCGATAGAAACACCGACTATATATATGACGGCGAAGATGATGAAGACAAGAAATAAGAGGACAAAGTAAAGGCTTATGACAAACGAACATATCCGCAACGTGGCAATCATCGCGCACGTCGATCACGGCAAAACAACGCTTGTTGACGCACTGTTAAAGCAGGGCGGAGCGTTCAGATCCAATCAGGTGGTAAACGAGCGCGTAATGGACAGCAACGACCTCGAGCGCGAGCGCGGTATAACCATTCTGGCGAAAAATACTTCGGTCAAGTACGGCAACTATAAAATCAACATCGTGGATACCCCCGGACACGCTGACTTCGGCGGCGAGGTGGAAAGAATCTTAAAAATGGTAAACGGCGTCGTGCTGCTTGTCGACGCTTACGAGGGAACTATGCCGCAGACGCGTTTTGTTTTGCAGAAGGCGTTGGAGCTGGGGCACCCCGTTATAGTCGTTGTCAACAAGGTCGACCGCCCCGACGCGCGTATCGGCGAGGTCGTCAACGAGGTTTTGGAGCTGTTTATGGAGCTTAACGCAACCGACGAACAGCTTGACAGCCCTATTGTATATTGCAGTGCCCGCAACGGCGTTGCGTCGCTCGACCCCGAAAATATGGGCGAAAATCTTATTCCGCTGTTCGAAAAGATAGTCCGGCATATTCCCGCGCCTACGGGCAATGCCGACGGACCTGCGCAAATGCTGGTTTCCGCGCTCGATTACTCCGATTACGTCGGAGCGATCGGTATCGGCAGGATAGAACGCGGAACGCTTAAGCAGAACCAACAGGTCGTGCTCGTCAACTATCACAAGCCCGAGCAGAGCATTAAAGCTAAGGTTACCAATATCTATCAGTTCGAGGGACTTGCGCGCGTAGCGACCGAGAGCGCGACCGTGGGCGACATCGTTTGCGTAAGCGGTGTGGAGGGAGTGTCCATAGGCGATACGCTTTGCGACCCGACCGCTCCCGAGGCGATAGAGTTTCCCAAGATTTCAGAGCCGAGCGTAGAGATGACTTTCTCGGTCAACGATTCGCCTTTTGCGGGCAAAGAGGGCAAGTTCGTAACTTCGCGTCACCTGCGCGCAAGGCTGTATAAAGAGCAGATCCGCGACGTCAGTCTTAAGGTCAGCGACACAGATTCGTCCGAGTCGTTTACCGTTTGCGGCAGAGGCGAAATGCAACTCACCATTCTTATCGAAAACATGCGACGCGAGGGTTACGAGGTACAGGTTTCCATG
>CAZBTB010000183.1:0-3769 GCA_964494605.1 uncultured Lachnospiraceae bacterium | reverse complement strand
CGTCACCGACTACTCGCATTCCGTTTGCAATATCCGCCCCGAAGTAAAATGTCGCCATGGTTTTGGTCTTGGCGTTGCCTATAAGCTCGGCTTGGGGATAACGCTTTTTCAGTTCGATGATTGTGGCGCTGTGGTCGGGCTCGAGGTGGTTGACTATTATATCGTCGAGCGCTCTGTTACCGAGTGCCGCATTTAAATTTATAAAAAACTCCTCTTCGACGGACTTGTCCACGCCGTCGAGCACAGCCGTCTTTTCGTCGTCTATCAAATAGGAATTATACGACACACCGTTCGGAATAGGAAACAGGTTTTCAAACAGCGCCAAACGCTTATCGGACGCGCCTATCGCATAAACGCAGTCGCTTATCTTTTTGTAATTTTTCATAATCTCGCCTCCGTGATTTTCCGCAATTATTTTACTACAAACTTCAAACTTTGTCAAAGGACATTAGGTCAAAATTTGTAAATAGTTTGACTTTTCGGGCAATTTGCGGTATACTTATTATATGGCATACTGGAACAAGAACAAGGGGATTCGCATACCCGTCATAGATACAAACTCGACTGACTTTCACGTCATCGGTTACGCTACGGAAAAGAACCATAAAAAGGCGGAGGTCGTCGACAACAGCACCGTCAGCGTCTACACGGTTCATTACATTCTCGACGGCAGCGGCTATGCGATAATCGACGGAATACGTCACGAAATCGACGCGGATACTATCTTCGTTGCCTTTCCCAACCAAAACGTTCAGCACTCGCAGGATCCCGAACATTCCTGGCGTGTTACTTGGTTCGTCGTAGACGGACTAAAGGTCAAATCCATTCTCGAGCGTGCTGGAATCACACCCGAGCACAGCATCGTAAAGCTTCAGCGCAACAAGCGACTGCGCAGTATGCTTATGACCGGCCCGTACGACTGCCGCGACTTCTACGAAATTTCGGATATTATCGCGCAAAACCACTTGCTCGAGCTTTTTTCTTTCGCTTATAAAAATAGTATTACCCCCCCCCGCGCTTCTCAGGACTACCCGTCTGCGGCGGAAAAATACGTTCAGCAAACCATCGACTACATCAATGCCAACTATGCCGACGAGTCGCTTAACCTAAACAAAATCGCCCAACACATCGGTATTTCGGGTAAATATCTTTCGAGCATATTTGCCGAAGTAGTGGGAATAAAATTTTCGCGCTACCTTCTTAACAAGCGGCTTGCCATCGCCAACATGCTAATCGAGCACGGCACGACTTCGGTATCCGAAATAGCTTACAAAACGGGATTTTCTTCGCCCTTCTACTTTTCCAACATGTACAAAAAATACAACATCGACTCGCCCCGCACCCACATAAAAGTACAGGCGAAAAAAATCGAACAAGCCGAAAAAACGGACAAGCAATCGGACAAACCGCCTACAAAAAAGAATAAATAACGAAAATCCCGAACCGAAGTTCGGGATTTTATTTTACAGTGCGATTTCGTTTGCGCCCTTTTTGAGATTATAGCTTTTTCCGTTTACGGCAACTGTTTTTTCGCTTAAAGAATAATACCTTAAGCGGGTTATGCCGCGCTCGGTTACAGAAATCTTACCGTCGTTTATTTTACAGTTGTAACAAATAAAGCCATTTTCGGTTTCGTGAGCGAACGCCGTAAAGCCTACTTCGAAAAGACACTTGAAGTGCTCGAAAACGTCGTTGTCGCAGCACGCGCCTTTGGCTCTGCCGTCGGTATAGTTTATTCTCGGGTCGCCGTAGCCTACCGAAATAATACTTGTATCGGGACGCCACCAGGTCGATATACAGGGAATGTACTGTTCGCCGAGTACCGCGTCTTTAAGCACGCCGTCAGCCACGAACTGCTTTGTTTTAACGCACGGGTCGGTCACGAACGCCCAATCGACGTACTCCGTCTTAAGGTTGCAAACCTGCATACAAGCGCCCACCGTATCGAAGTAACCAACCAGATAATCGGGGTTGTCGGTGAGCAAATACAGATAGTACTGCGCGTAGGTTTTCCAGCTGGTCCAGCCGTGCGGCGAAGTCATCATATTCCGCGACGTAAGCACGTCGTAATGCGCTTCCCAATGTCGGAGCGTCGCACCGCGATACCTGCAATCGGGCGCGTAACTTTGCTCGAGGCAAGCGTGCTGAGCAAGCACTTCCTCGGCGGCAAGAGTAAATTCCTTGCGTTTTTCGCCTTCGCTGAGTAGTCCCGCAAGAGCGAGCTGCAACGCCTCGCACGAAATCATTCCGTCCTCAAACGTATGCTCGCCTTCGGTTCCGATATTTGTCTTGAGCTTCAAAAGATTTTCGCACGCGCGCATTGCCGATGCGAAAATTTCCTTGTACTCGCGCCCTTCGTTTTTGAGCACCTCGCACAGCTCCAACAGTGATTTTGCGGGATAGATAACGCAAGTATAGTGAGTATTCCTGCAATAGTACGCGCCGTCGGGCAGTTGGAATCCGATAAACGTGCGGGCAAGCTTTTGGGCAATGTCAAGGTATTTTTCTAAGCCGCTCGCCCTATACGCAAGCGTCAGAATGGACACGATCGTCGTATAGTTCTGAATACGCCACGGCGCGCCGTCGGGTTTAATTTCGGTTTGGTCGTCGGACAGAAGAACGCTTAAGAAATAGTCAAGCCTCTCCAGTGCCGTAGCCAGCATTTTTTCGTCTTTGAATTTTGTCAGATACGCAAATATTGCCGAAAATCCGTAATACGTTTCGCAATTTGCGCTTGCGTACTGCTCGTGCTTTAGCGCCGCAACTGCGCCCACGCGCAGATAATCGGCTACACCCGCCCGAACAAAAAACACCGACTCTGACACCTTGCCATTAAGCTCGTGAATCAAATAATACCTGCCCGGATTTTTAAGCGGTGCATTTAGATCCAACCGCGCGCCCGACTCGTCGAATAACGAATAGTCTCCCGCCTCCGGTATCGGTTTAATGCTCTCGCCCTGCTCGAGCGTCCACTTTTCCGCCACAGTCAATCCCATTCCGACAACCGAATTATAAAAAGCGTTAAGCTCGTCAAAATTACTCAGTATTGCAAACACGAACTCGTATTCGTAAGATTTACCCGCTTCAAGCGCGATTTTCGGGTGACGCTTGGGCTGAGGAAAAGCGTTATACAGGTCGAACGACGTAGTATACACGCGGTGACCGGGGTCGTCGAAGTTTTGCGGATCGTAATAAACGCGGTTGTAATGATTGGACCACGAAGCTACGGGATCGGGCGACGCAACGGCAAGCATTTTTCCGTCGGTGCGCATAAAATAGCCCCAAAAATGCGTACTCTCGCACCGCATAAAGGTGGGATAAAACTGCTCGTCCCAATAAGGATAAGTTTCCATGTACGAATCCACGCCCGTTCTCAGATATATACGGGTGACGTTTTCGTAACTTCCCGATACCTCAAGTCGCAGCTTTATGTACAGTCTGTCGTTTTCGAGCGTAACGCGTTTAACGAACTTGATTCCGTCGCACTCGCCCGTATACTCCGCGCCCGAACGCCCGAACTGAATCTCGTGCTTAAGCTCGCCCGACTCGACAACCAAAGCCTGTGCATAAGAATCGCGCCGCATGGGTATCCTTTCGCCGCTCAGCTTCAGTCCTATGATGTTTCCGTGTTCGTTTATTTCCATTGCCTGCTTCATAATTCTACTCTTTGGGTTCGATAACGCTCATTTGTCCGGGTGCGATCCACGGATTTACACTGCCGTAACTGACGTTTCCGGCGAAATTAACTTTGACTTTTACGGGCAGCTTA
>CAZBTB010000182.1:0-3772 GCA_964494605.1 uncultured Lachnospiraceae bacterium | reverse complement strand
GACGATAAAGGAAGTTTTGTTCTGCATAAGCTTTTCGAAGGCGCGCTGGATACGGATTTCTGTGCGGGTATCTATCGAAGAGGTTGCTTCGTCGAGTATGAGCATGGGCGGATGGGTGAGCATGACGCGGGCGATACAGAGGAGCTGTTTCTGACCCTGCGAAATATTGCCGCCGTCGTCGCTTAGGACTGTGTCGTAGCCTTCGGGTAACTTCATGATAAAGTTGTGGATATGCGCGGCTTTTGCGGCTGCGATGATTTCCTCGTCGGTTGCGCTCGGGTTTCCGAAAGCTATATTGTCGCGGACGGTGCCGCACTTCAGCCAGGTGTCCTGCAAAACCATGCCGTAGCTAAGGCGGAGCGAGCGGCGGGTAACGTCGTTCACGGGCGTGCCTTCTACTTTGATTTCACCGGCGTCTGCGTCGTAAAACCGCATTAAGAGATTTATAAGCGTGGTTTTGCCGCAGCCGGTCGGACCTACTATTGCAATCCGCTGCCCGGAGGTTGTCTTCAGCGAAAAGCCTTGGATAAGCGGGTTTTCCTTTACGTAGGAGAAGTAAACGTCGTTGATTTCGATATTGCCGTTTGCGTTCGTAAGCTCCGGAAGGTGCTTGTCGGACGGTTGATCGGGTGCTTCGAGCAGTTCGAAAACGCGGTTTGCAGCCGCGGTTGCGGTCTGCAGCTCGGTAACGACGCCCGTAATTTCATTGAACGGTTTGGTGTATTGGTTGGCATACGAAAGGAAACAGGAAAGTCCGCCCACGGTGAATGCGCCCATGCCTAAAAATCCGTCGCCGCGGATAACGAGGTACGCGCCTAAGATACAAACCGCGACGTATACGACGTTGTTGACAAAGCGCGTGCAGGGGTTGACCATAGCGGAGTAGAACGCGGCGTTCTGTCCCCATTTCTTCAGGTCGAGGTTGACGGCGTCGAATCTGTCCTCGGCGCGCTTTTCGTAGCCGAACAGCTTGACGACGCGCTGAGAGGAGAGCATTTCGGTAACTAAGCCCGACAGCTCGCCGCGCTTGACGGCTTGCATTGCGAACATATTGTGACAGCCTTTCGCGATAAAGTACGCGGTGAGCAGTGACAGCGGAGTGATGAGCACGACGACGAGCGCAATCAACCAGTTGAGCGTAAGCATAAACACAAGCGTGCCCGCAACGGTCACCACGCCCGAAAACAGCTGCGAAAAGCCCTGAATCAGTCCGTCCGAGATCTGGTCGATGTCGCCGCCCACGCGTGCCATGAGGTCGCCGTGCGCGTGAGTGTCTATATACGAAAGCGGAACATCGTTCAGCTTCTTGAAAGCACAGCGTCTTAGGTCGCGTATCGTTCTCAGCGACGCAAAGTTTATGCACACCGAGCTGAGGTATTGGAATACGATCGCCGCGGCAATAAGCCCGATAAGCTGCATTGCGCCTTTGAAAATAACGCCGAAATCAACGTTGTTTTCGCCCACGATATAATCGACGGTGTTGCCTATTACGACGGGCGCGAGCAGCGTCGCCGCTATCTGCACCGCCGAGAACAGCAGAGCAAGCGCGATAACGGGCACGTACGGCTTGGCGTAGTGCAAAAGCTTCTTGATTGCGCCCTTTGAAATCTTCTTGTTTAAGGACGTCCTCTTCATTTCAGTTCGTCCTCCTTGTTCTGCGACAGGCAAATCTCGCGGTAAACCTCGCTCGTCTTTAATAATTCATCATGCTTGCCTAGCCCCGCAACCTTGCCGTCGTCAAGCACCACGATAACGTCGCAGTGCTTTATGCTCGTCGCACGTTGGGAAACGGTAACGGTAGTAAGCCCCCGTTCGCCCGAAAGTCTGCCGAGCGCCTTTCTTAACTTCGCGTCCGTAGCAAAATCGAGCGCGCTCGAGCTGTCGTCGAGTATCAGTATCCTCGGGTCCGCCACAAGCGCCCGCGCGATCGTCAGCCTCTGCCGCTGACCGCCAGACAGGTTTTTGCCGCCCTGCGCAATCTCCGTGTCCAAGCCGTCTTTAAGCTCGGATACAAACTCCGTCGCCTGCGCAACGTCCAAAGCTCGGTAAATCTCTTCGTCCGTAGCGTCCGGCTTTCCCCATTGCATGTTCTCGCGTAAGGTCCCCGCAAACAGCACCGCCTTTTGGGGCGCAACGCCTATAATTCCCCGTAGCTCTGCCGCCGAATATTTCTTTACGTCCGAGCCGAAAATCTCCACCGAGCCCTCGCTCGTGTCGTACAGCCGCGCGATAAGGTTGATAAGCGACGTCTTGCCACTGCCCGTTCCGCCGAGTATTCCCACGCTCGCCCCGGATTCAACCGTTAAATCCACGTTCCCCACCGACATGGGTAAACCCTCGCCGTAGCTGAGTCCCGCATCGGTAAGCTTAATCGCGGGAGCGGAGTAGTCGGGAGTTGCACCCTCGCCCTCGCGCATAGACGGCGTAACCGCAAAAACCTCGTTGATACGCGCCGCCGACGCAGAAGCCTTGGTAAACGTCACCAATAGGTTCGCAAAAACCACAAGCGCGTTGAGTATCTGCATCATGTAGTTGACTAAGGCTATGATCTCGCCCTGAGTCAAATCCCCGTAATAAACCTGTTTGCCGCCGAAGTACAATAAAAGTATAATCGCCACGTTGACTATCGCGTAAGTAAGCGGGTTAAGCAGCGCCGACAGCGCGCCCACCTTAATCGCAGAAGAGGACAGTACGTTGCTTGCCCCGTCGAAATTCGACTTTTCGCGTTCCTCCGCACCGAACGCACG
Organism: uncultured Lachnospiraceae bacterium; assembly: GCA_964494605.1. GTDB lineage: Bacteria > Bacillota > Clostridia > Christensenellales > Pumilibacteraceae > UBA10677. The sequence goes on along the minus strand of CAZBTB010000182.1, from coordinate 1,025 downwards.
TACCACCCTCGCGCCCGTGAGGTTTTCGCGCGTAAGCGCCGAAACCGTGTCCAGCTTGGCTTGAACGCGTTTGTACTTGGGCATAGTCGTCGTCATTATAATAAACAGCACTATGGACACAAGCACCGCCGCCGCAATGAATATCAGCGACAGCTTAACGTCTATCAGCATCGCCATAACCACCGCGCCCACCGCAATGAACGGCGCACGCGTAACTAAACGGATAAACATCGCCACAGCCTGCTGAGTCTGGTTAATGTCCGCCGTAAGCCTCGTTATCAGCGACGGCGTGGAAAACTTGTCAAGCTCTGCATAGGAAAAAGTGTTGATATGCCTGTACAGCCCTCGCCTTAAGTTCGTTCCGAAACCGAGTGACGCCCGACTTGCAAAAAACTGCGCAGTCAACGCAAACCCCAATCCGAAGACGCCTAAAGCCACTATAATTCCGCCGCCTATCCACAGCCCCGTTAGGTCCCCCGCCTGCCCGCGCGGTATCGCCGTGTCGATAACCCACGCCACAACAAGCGGAGTAATCAGCTCGAACACCGCCTCGACAAGCTTAAAGAACGGTCCCGAAACCGTCTTAAACCAATATCCTTTTAAAAACCTAATAAGCTTAAGCATATCCTGATTCCGTTATAAATTCGTCTACCGATTATTTTAACACAAATTTCCCGTTCCGTAAACCTTTTTTCTCTCCTTATTTATTCAAAATAAAGAAAAGTCGTTACTTTCGGAATGCGCCGAAAGTAACCAAAGGCGCAAAAGGGCGCGACGCGGCGGCACGGTAGTGCCGTAAAAACAATCCTGCGAATTGTTTTTAGCCAAAGCGGGAAGCAATCTATGATTGCGACCCGGGCAAAACACTTGCGGATGTGTTCTCCCTTTTAACCCCCTCGCAACGCTTTTCAATCGGTGGAGATTCCTCGTCGAGACTCGTTACACTCGTCTCTCGCTCGGAATGACATTGCATTTAATGGACTAGCGTTTACATTCCGATTTAAAGCATTGCGGGGGTTCGGGGA
>CAZBTB010000181.1:0-3773 GCA_964494605.1 uncultured Lachnospiraceae bacterium | reverse complement strand
ACTGACGCGAGAAATTTGGGTTGATAACGTTATCGATAAATCCTTTTTCGGCAACCGTAACTGCGGCGGTATTTTCCTCGCCGTAAGCAGCTGCGAGCTTTTCGGCAGCGGCGTCTTTATTCTTCGACGCTGCGATTTCGTCCGCATACACAAGCTGTGCGCTTGCGGCGTTATCGAGCAAGCCGATTGTCGCATTCTCCCAAGCCACGGTATAATCGAACGCGCTCTTATTTGCAAAAGCAACGTAGCCTAAGCCGATTGCATTGCCTTTGATGAGCGACACTTTAGCAACGTCCGCAACATTGTAGGCAAACATCATTTCGCCTATCGAACGTATAAGCTCGCCTTGGCAGGGTAAGCACAAAGCCGAACCCTTGCAGTCGACGATGTTTACAACAGGTAAGCCGAAGCTGTCGCACGTATTGATTAAGTCTGTAATTTTCTTTGCCGCGGGCGGAGTAAGTCTGCCCTCTTTGACTTCCGCATTATTGGCAACGACGCCCACGGTAACACCGTTTAAGCGAGCCAAGCCCACAACAGCCTCTTCGCCGAAGCCTTTCTTTAATTCCACGAAAGTGCCTTGGTCGAAAACTTCGGAAATAACTGTAGCGGTTTTAGCGCCTTCTTTGAGTCCCTTGCAAACTCTGTTTCCGTCGTCGGTCGAAGGAACGACAACCTCGTAAACCATGGAAAGCAAGCTCTTGACGGCAGAAGCCATTTCGGCGTCGTTTTTAACCACAACCGACGCAACGCCCGCTTTGTCCATTGCCGCTCCCGTGCCTACCTTCGCCGCGTCCTCGTTTGTGCCCGCAACAAGAAGAAGCGGACTCGAAGTCGCGGTAACCGACTTATCGTAGCAAACGGTAAAGTCGCAAACGGCGGTAAGATAAGATAACATTCCGTAGTTACTGCCCTTGATTACAAGAACAGTGGGAACGTTGCCGTACGCCAAAGAAAACGCCGACAGGATTGAGCCGTAGCCCTCCATTGCTTCGATGCCCTCGGCAAAACGTGCACCCAATGTGTCGATAATACCCACGACGGGCGCGCCTGTTTTTACGGCATTAGCCACGCATTTTGCGATCTTGCGAGAGTTAGCCTTGCCGATTCCGCCTTTTAAGACCTCGCCGTTAACGGCAAAAAGTCCCACTTGGATATCGCCGATGGTGGCAAAGCCGCTGACTGCGCCTTCCCCTACTGCGTCACCCAAAGCGGTTTCGGAGCGGATAAATCTGTCTGATTCGACAAACGACTGCGAATCGACGAGCGCCTCGACGGTTTTGTAAACCGACTTAGCCGCGCCGTCCGCGATTTGATTAAGCTCCTTTACACTTTTCATACAAAAAGCCTCCAAGTATATTACGTTAGGGATTCAAAAGAAATCCCAAATTTTCCATATTACCATTATAAACGTTTGCTTTTGAAAAGACAAGCATTTTCGCCCCGTTTTTAAATGTTTTTTATGTATATACTTATAATTATCTTATATATAAAAAACCGCCGTGCAATATCACAGCGGTTTCATGTACCGAATTTATACATTTTTCAAATAATCCACTTCACTGTCTTTAAGCTCGCGGAAGTTTCCTCTGAACAGTCCGCCCAGCTTGATGTCTCCGATTGCCGTTCGCTTTAAGAATATTACGTCGCGGTTAATACTTTCGAACATACGCCTTACCTGACGGTTGCGTCCTTCCGAGATTACCACTTCCACTCTCGAAATATTATCGTCGAACCCTACCAACCGAACCTTGCATTTCTTTGTCTTGACACCGTCGAGCTCGACGCCTGCGCGGAGCTTATTCATTTCGGCTTCGGATATTTCGCCCTCGATTTTGGCTACATAAGTTTTGGAAATTTCGTTACGCGGGTGCATCAAGCGGTTGGAAAGGTCTCCGTCGGTGGTGAGAAGTAACAGCCCTTCGGTATCGTAATCCAGCCGTCCTATAGGGAAAAGACGCTTACCCGGGTATTTGCCCGTAAAAAAATCCATAACGGTTTTTCTTCCGAACTCGTCGCTTGTCGTGCACACGTAACCCTTGGGCTTATTGAGCATAATATACAAGTGCTTGGCAATGGGTTTAACCGGTTTATCGTCCACACTTACCAAATCGGTTTCGGGATCGACTTCGGTAGCCAGTTTAATCACTTTTTTGCCGTTGACCTTAACTCTTCCGTCAAGCACCAACGCCTCCGAGTTGCGGCGGCTGGCAATGCCGCACTCTGCCAAAAACTTGTTTATTCTCATTTCGGTTTATCCTTGTTTAGTCTCTCAGCCGTTCCAATGCTTGACAATATCGCCTAATCTATCGGCAACAGACAGCGGCTCGGCTTCCTCTATAGTAAACAATTTTTGTTCAAAAAGCAACCGATTTGAGCTATAAATCATGATTTTTCCGTTTTCTTCGCCCGCTCCTACGGGTGCGCGCATTGCCGTAACACCTTGGACCTCATACTTAAGCGCAGCAAACTCCTCGTCGGTAAGCGGATAAAACAACTTATCCTTTAACCCTAACCTTACGCTATCTCTCTTGCTTTCCGAAACCGGTGCGGTCGCATTAACGCTTATCCCTTCGGTTACGTCACGGAGCTTAAACTTAGAGAAAGCCTCGTCCATAAGCTCGCGGCAATCCTCGAACATCGGTCCGCAATTAAGCACAACGGAAATAACGTTCATGCCGTCACGCGTCGCGCTTGCAACAAGGCAGCGTCCCGCCTTTTTCGTATAACCCGTTTTAACTCCGTCGCCGCCCTCGTAAGTGGACAAAATTTTATTCTTATTCAATATAACGCGGTCGTAATCGTGATCCTTCCAAGGTGCAGTATAACGCTTGGTAGACACAATCTTGCGAAAGGTTTCGTTTTTCATGGCGTACGCGGCAATCTTACCCAAGTCGCGAGCCGTAGTATAATGGTTGTCGTCGTGTAAACCGTGCGGATTTACGAAATTGGTGTTTTCCGCTCCCGCTTTTGCCGCCGTAGCGTTCATAAGCTCGGCGAACTTCGGCACGCTTCCCGCAGTCGTTACCGCAAGGGCAACCGCACAGTCGTTTCCCGATTGCAACATCAGTCCGTACAGCAAGTCGCGAACGGTAAGCTCCTCGTCTTTGGCTAAGTATATAGACGACCCCTCGACTCCCACGGCTTGGTCGGGGACTTTGACCTTTTTGTCCAAGTCCGCAACGTTGTCGATAACGGTTATTGCAGTAGCAATCTTGGTAGTGCTTGCCATGGGGCGCTTTTTGTCGGCGTTATGCTCGTTCAGCACTCTGCCCGAATCGCGCTCGAGCACAATCATGCACTCGGCCGAACCGGTAAACGCATAAGCTTTGCTCACCTTTCCGCTGACAAAAAACACAGTTAGCGCAACGACCGCCGCAACCGCAAAAGCCAAACATTTTCTCAACGTGTGCGACATTCTATTTATCCTCTTTCTTGCCTTTTAACGCTGCGATCACCTCGAGTATCATGGACAGAATCTTATCGTACGCGCTCTTATCGTCCAGCCCTACTAACTTAACGCTCTTTCCGTCACTCACCAAAAATCCTACGGGGGACACGGAAATTCCGGCGCCGCTTCCGCCTGCAAACGGATATTCGGTGTAGCTCTCGCGCGACATATCCGCGTATTCGCCGCCACCCGTCAAAAAGCCCATGGTTACGCGGCTTATCGGGATTATGCTCGTTCCGTCCGCCGTATTTACGGGATTACCTACCACGGTATCGGCGCTTACCAACCCTTTAAGCTTGGTAAAGGCATTGTCCATTATTCG
>CAZBTB010000180.1:0-3783 GCA_964494605.1 uncultured Lachnospiraceae bacterium | reverse complement strand
AACGCAAGCGGCGTTCTTCCCATCATCTTCGCAACGGCTATTATTACTTTCCCGCAGCTTATCGCGCAAATGGTTGCACCTCAGAGCGATTTCTATATCTGGTGGGTTACGTGGCTGGGCACGGGTACTCCTATCTACAGCGTTGTAGTAGGACTATTGATTCTGTTCTTCTGCTATTTCTATGCGCAGATCCAGTTCAATCCCGAGGAAGTTTCGAGAAATATTCAGCAGTACGGCGGATTTATTCCCGGTATCAGACCCGGCAAGCCGACCTATGAGTATCTCGTCAGAATTTCCAAGAGAATAACTCTCTTCGGTGCGATTTACCTCGCGTTTATCGCAATCGTGCCGTCGCTGATATTCTCGCTCGTCTTAAACAGCACGCTTGTCAATGCGTTAAGCGCAACGGGTATGTTGATCGTCGTATCGGTCGCTCTCGAGTTCGACAAACAGCTCGAAAGTCAGCTGATGATGAAGCATTATAAAGGGTTCTTAAAGTAAAGTTATCGACTTGCGCCGCGGTTTATGCCGCGGCTTAAGGTCCGAAAAACGAGGTTTTGTTTTTATGAATTTGATTTTATTGGGTGCACCGGGAGCAGGTAAGGGAACGCAGGCCGTTCGTATCGCGGCGGCTTACGGAATACCGCACATCTCCACCGGCGACATCTTAAGAAAGAATATTAAAGAGCAAACCCCGGTGGGCGTCAAGGCTAAGTCCTTTATCGATAAAGGTCAGCTTGTTCCCGACGAAGTGGTTGTCGAAATCGTGGCGCTAAGGCTCAAAGAGGCTGACGCGCAAAAAGGATACCTGCTTGACGGGTTTCCCCGTACGATTGCGCAAGCCGAGGCTCTCGACAAGATTGCCGATATCGAAACGGTAATCAACATCGACGTAGACCTCAACGCTTTGTCCGATAGATTATGCGGCAGACGCGTTTGCGGTAAGTGCGGCGAAAGCTACCACGTTACGACGAAAAAGGATAACACCTGCGACAAGTGCGGCGGCGAGCTTATTCACCGCGCCGACGACAAGCCCGAAACGGTAAACAGTCGTCTCGAGGTTTACACCGCGCAGACAAAACCGCTTATCGATTATTATTCGGCGCAAGGCAAGCTTGTTACCGTAGACGGAATGAAGAAGATCGAAGAGGTTTTCGCGGAAATATCCGAGGCACTGAAATAGTTTTATGATTACCGTCAAAAGCGAAGCCGATCTTATAAAAATGCGCGTTGCGTGTAAGATTACGGGCGATACGCTTAAAATGATCGAGAGTTACATTAAACCCGGTATTTCCACGAAAGAGCTTGACGAGATTATCGAGGACTTTATACGAAAGAACGGCGGAACACCCAACTTCAAGCACTTGTACGGGTACCCCGCATCGGCGTGCATCTCCATCGACGACGTAGTCGTTCACGGAATACCGTCGGAGCGTAAGCTTGTCGAGGGCGAGATAGTGAGCATCGACGTGGGAGCTGCTTACGGCGGCTTTAACGGCGACGCGGCAAGGACGTTCCCCGTCGGCAGGATAAGCGCAGAGAAACAGCGTTTGATCGACGTGACTCGCGAAAGCTTTTTCGTCGGTATCAAAAACGCCCGCGCAGGCAGACGCTTAGGCGACATGTCTCATGCGATTCAGTCATACGTAGAGTCCAACGGTTTTTCGGTCGTTCGCGTCATGACCGGACACGGAATAGGCAAGCGCGTTCACGAGGATCCCAATATTCCGAACTACGGTGCGGCAGGTTCGGGCGTCATGCTCAAGTGCGGTTACACATTAGCGGTCGAACCCATGGTAAACGCAGGGACGTTTAAGGTCGATATAGACCGCCGCGACGGATGGACGTGCAGGACATTGGACGGACAGCCCAGCGCTCACTACGAAAACACGATTTTGATAACAAATGACGAGCCGGAAATATTAACCCTTTAAAAACAGTTTACAAATCGTAAAAGTTGTGATATAATATCTAGGTTATAATGGTTTTTAGCGCATTTTTAGTCTCAAATCGGGACAAAAACGCCCGAAACCGCCGGAAAATTACAAAAAAATTTTTCGGATGTAATAAAAATTTTGCCGCTCGGCAGCAAGGAAAAGTCGTTTGAAAGAAGGTTTCATCGTAAAAAGTCTCAAAGGTCACGACCAAGGTAGGATTTACGTTGTGGTTTCCGAAATCGACGAGAATTTCGTTCTTGTGTGCGACGGCGAATACAGAAAACTGGACAATCCCAAGCAAAAGAGAAAAAAGCATCTCGGATTTTTGGAAGAGTCCCGACTGCCCGCGGATATATCGGACAAAAAATTAAGGACAATGTGTAAAGAAAGTAGGAGGGCTTATGCCGAAAGACGATAATATCGAAGCCGAAGGTACCGTTATCGAATGTTTGCGTAACGCAATGTTCAAGGTTAAACTCAGTAACGGTCACATTGTCACTTGCACTATTTCGGGCAAGATAAGAATGCACTACATCAAGATTTTGGAGGGTGATACCGTTAAACTCGAAATGTCGCCTTACGACATCACTAAGGGTAGAATCACCTACAGAAACAAAAATTAAAGGAGCTTATTATGAAAGTCAGATCGTCTGTTAAGCCTATGTGCGACAAATGCAAGGTAATCAAGCGTCACGGCAAAGTGATGGTTATCTGCTCGAAGTACGCAAACCACAAACAAAGACAAGGCTAATTGAATAAATTTCCCCTTAAGCCCGCTCGGTTATATCCGTTCGGGCTAATGGGCTATATTCGCATAACGCGGATTATACGCTCGAAAATACACGCGCGTTAAGAAAAACGCTGTCATTCCAAAGCGTTGACCTTATTGCGTAAAAATATAGATAAAATCACCTAAAATTTACAAGGAGTCAAAAAAGTGGCAAGAATAGCTGGTATTGATTTGCCCAGAGAAAAGCGCGTCGAAATCGGTCTTACCTATATTTACGGTATCGGACGCCCCATGGCAAACAAGATTTTACAGGCAACCGGCGTAAGTCCCGACGTCCGCGTCAAGGACCTCACCGAAGAGCAAGAGAATGCTTTAAGAACTTATATCGAAAAGAACGTCGTAGTCGAAGGCGACCTTCACCGTGAAGTTGCGCTTAACATCAAGCGCCTCATGGACATCGGTTGCTACCGCGGCGTAAGACACCGTAAGGGACTGCCCGTTCGCGGTCAGAGCACCAAACAGAACGCGCGCACCCGTAAAGGTCCGAAGCGTACCGTGGGTCGCTCGAAGAAGAAGTAGGAGATAGACGACTATGGCAGTTAAGAAAAATACCAAGAAAAGAGTTACTAAAAACGTCGACAAGGGCCAGGTTCATATCCACGCGTCCTTCAACAACACGCTTATCACCTTTACCGACGAGCAGGGCAACGCATTGTCCGCATGCAGCGCAGGTGCGCTCGGCTTCCGTGGCTCGCGTAAGAGCACGCCGTTCGCCGCTCAGCAGGCTTGCGAAAAGGCGGCTATTGCGGCTAAAGAGCACGGCATTCGCAGCGTAGAAGTTTTCGTAAAGGGTCCGGGCTCGGGACGAGAGTCCACCATTCGCGCCCTCGAGACCGTAGGCATTGCGGTTACGGCAATTACGGACGTATCTCCCATCCCCCACAACGGATGCAGACCGCCCAAGCGCAGAAGAGTATAAGGAGAGTAAAATAAATGGCTAAATATACTAACGCAGATTGCAAACTTTGCAGACGCGAAGGCGCGAAGTTATTCCTCAAAGGCGAGCGTTGCACGTCGAAAAAGTGCGCTATGGAAAAACGCCCCGTTGCTCCCGGT
>CAZBTB010000179.1:0-3786 GCA_964494605.1 uncultured Lachnospiraceae bacterium | reverse complement strand
ATTTGGGACTGTATGACCAAATATTCGGATTGTGGATAATGAAGGCGAATTTTCTGGGAATGTATTTCCTCGTTTTCTACAGTCAGTTCAAGTCGCTACCGATAGGCTATACCGAGGCGGCGAAGGTGGACGGCGCAGGTAATCTGACAATAATGCTCAGAATAGTGTTTCCGCTGATTCGCAATATGTTCTTCACTTGCATGCTGCTTAACTTTATCGGGTATTGGAACGATTACGGAACGCCGCTTATATATATGCCGTCATGGCCGACGGTGGCTTACGGCATGTTCCTTATGTCCACAACCACAATAAACAGTCTGTCCACCGTACCCATGCGCATGACGTGCGCGGTCATGGTGTTCATGCCCATGATGATAGTGTTTCTGTGCTTCCATAAGCGGCTTCTCGGTAACCTTACCATGGGCGGCCTTAAGGGATAAACAGTTATTTAACATATAGGAGATATAATATGACTAAAAGCGGAAAAATGATAATTTTAAGTGCGGTAGCGGCCGTTCTCTTGGCGCTGTCGTGTATTGTCGCATTTGTACCGAATGGCGGCAGCGTCGAGGCTAAAGAGAACTGGAGCGAAGTAAACTTCGAGGAGGTTTATTCGTGTAATACACAGCTCGCTATTCCCGATTGCGACGTGGAAGTCGGCGGGAACCGAATAAAAGCTTCGTCCGTAGTGCTGTACCCCGACGGCAGCGCTTCGGGTAAGTCAACCGTTAATCTTAATATAAGCGGAAAGTACACCGTGCGGTATACTGCGCTTTACGGAAGTAAGACGTACGTAAAGGATTACTCGTTCGCGGTAAAGGACGGACTTGTGGCTGTGGGACAAAACTCGTCCGTGACCTACGGCAAATATACCCCTTCCGACGCTTCGGTTGCGCAGTACATAACTCGTGAGGGACTTAATGTGCGTTTAGCATCGGGCGAAAAACTCGAATATCTGCCGATTATAGACGTAAACAGGCTTACGTCGGACGAAGCGCTTGTCGAGCTGTACGCAACGCCGGATACGGTAACTTCCGCCGATTTCAGCCGCATTTACATAACGCTTACCGACGCGGTCGATCCCGATATTTATTTCACCGTTGCCTGCCGCCAGTCGCCCGATATGGCAAACGCAAGCTCGTCTACGTATATACTTGCCGGAGCTAACGGGCAGGTGCGCGCGGGTTATGAGCACTGGAACGGCAAGCTCCATAAGGGCGGCGACTACGGCTTTGCGCTGAATCATTCGTTTACGGGTGAAAAGTCGACCGAAAGCAGTCCGCTCGATACTCGCACTATAAAGATAAGCTATAACAACGCGACCAAGACCGTTTACCAGGGTACGCAGTATATAGCCGATTTCGACGACCCGACCTATTTCGAAACGCTGTGGACATCGGGCTTTCCGTCGGGTAAAGCAAAGCTAAGTATAAGTGCGGATATGTATTCCGGTTCGCCTACCGCAAATTTCTGTATTGTTTCGCTGTTCGGAGCAAGCGATCTGAAGAACGGCAGAGCGGACGACAAAGATGCGCCCGTCGTGACTGTCGACACCGATTACGCGACTATGCCTCAAGCAAAAGTAGGTATGGACTATCCGGTGCCCGATGCGTCGGCGTTTGATTACTACTCGGGTGTATGCGAAGTCAGCACGCTTGTTTACTACAATTATTCATCGTCTAAGGCGGCTTTGGTGCCTATCGAAAACGGTAAGTTCCGTGTCGGACGTTCGGGAGATTACGCTATAGTGTATCAGGCGGTCGACCGCGCGGGGCTCGTAGGCGAGGCGGTTTTGTGGGTGAACGCCAGCGATAACGTAACCGCACCCGAAATATTTGTATCCAATCTGAACAGCAGCGAAATACTTGCAGGCACGGTTGTCGAGCTTCCGGACCCTGTGATAACGGCAGGAAAAGGTTCGGGCAGAGTGAGCGTTGCGGTTACGGTGACGGGCAACGGCAAAACCGTCGACGTTACGGACACGCTTAAGTTCGTACCCGATGCGGCGGGCGGATATACGGTTAAATACACGGCAACCGATTACATAGGACAGACCGATACTGCCCAATTGAATCTTAGCGTAAAAGCAAATCCGAATCCCGTATTTTCGGACGAACCCGAGCTTCCGCTGTATTTTATCGGCGGCTCGACGTACACCGTTCCCGAATATTACGTAAACGATTACAGCATGGGCACTCTTCAGCGAAAGCTTGCGAGCGTGACCGTGGACGGCAAAGAATACAAAGCAGGCGAAACCTTTGTAGCCGGCGGACAGGACGGAACCGTATCGGTGACGTTCGGCTACGGCGGTAAGAGTATTTTGCGCGAAGTAACTATGATTGAACCGTTTGTAATAGAGGGACGCCCGAGATTGCATATCGAAAATTACATGGTTTGCGAGGGCGTTAATCTCGAGCGCAATGCCGAAAATATTCTGGTAACAAACCGCGGCGGAATAAACGGCAAATGGACGTTTGCCAACCCCGTCGCCGCAGAGGGCTTTAACGTTACGTTAAACGCAATCGGCAGAAATTCCGATTTCGACGGACTGAAAGTAACGCTTTATGATTCTATCGACCGTAGCTATAAGGTCGAAGCGATTCTCGACAACACAAGCAGTAATACAAAGTTTACGGTAAACGGTACGAGCATATCCGTTACAAACGGATTTAATAAAAACGCCGATTTTACGGTAGGTTATCAGAATAAATGCATGACGCTCGGATCGTCAGCACTCGCAATAGACAAAACGACGGACGGGCGTGCGTTCAACGGTTTCCATTCTGATAAAATTTACTTCTCGGTGGAGTTTATCAATGCAACGGCTTCTTCGCGCTACGGCGTTTACAGTGTCAATAACCAGCCTATTAACAATAACTCGACGGACAGCGCACCGCCGCGCATTGTTTACAAGGGCAGTTACGGAGGTACTAAAGCATACGGCTCCGATGTCGTTTTGCCGGCAGCGGTAATTGCAGACGTTCTCGATCCCAATGCGTTCGGTTTATTGACGGTAAACGACCCGAGCGGCAATCCCGTTAAGGACGTAAACGGCGTGGAGCTTAAAAACGTCGATCCGACGCGCGAGTACACGGTAAATCTTAATATGTTCGGTTCATATACCGTAAGATATACGCTCAGCGATTCGACGCGGTTCGGTTCGTCAGATTTACAGTCTGGTTATATTTTAACCGTCGAGGACAGCGAAGCGCCCGTTATTACATTTGCGCACGGTTTTGCCGACGGCGCGAAAGTGGGCGACACGCTCGTAATTCCTTCATTCACGGTAAACGATAACATTTCCGACGTAGATAAAATCGAGGTTTGTAAATATGTATTTACCCCTTCGGGAGTTATGGTGGAATTGCCCGGCAGTTCGAATTCGATAATGGCAAGCCGAGCGGGAGTGTACGAGCTGTGCGTAATGGCGACCGATGAAGCGGGTAACGTAACCGTGGCTCGTCACAAGCTAACGGTAACAGAGTAAGGAGGACGAAGCGATGAAAAAAGTAAAGAAATTTCTATCTGTGTTATTGGCGGCAATGCTATGTTTTACCGTAGGCGCATGTGCCGACAAAACCGATAACCCGAAAAATCCCGACGGAACTACAAACAACGTAGATACGACCTCGCCTGTTCAAACGGTGACGGAGCCTGTCGAGCATAAGGTGGCAGGCACGCTACACAAGGTAAACGTTACGGCATCGGCACGCCCGTTTATAGGTAAAGAGGGAAGCGACTACAAATTGGTAGTTGCCGACAATGCAAGCGCAGAGCGTGCGGCGG
>CAZBTB010000178.1:0-3789 GCA_964494605.1 uncultured Lachnospiraceae bacterium | reverse complement strand
CCGAAAACGGTTTGACCGGCGCAGATACGACGGAATGCACCGTCGAGACGGTTGCCGCCGATACGGTGGGTTCGGTTAAGGATTTAATTACGGTCAGCGGACTTAATACCGAATATAACGTTTCGGGTACGTCCTTAGGCTACAGACAAAAGGCGACGACTGCGGCTGCCATAACTACCAGCAAAGCCGGCGAAATTCCCGCACTTACGACGGGCGAGCATACAGAGTTTTTGAAAAACGATAAAGAGAGCGGAATTTTGTTTACCTCTCAATCCACGGGTAAATCCGCCGAGGGCAGTTCTGTCACGTTTAACAATACGCTTTCGGGGTTGTTCGAAATCGATTTCAGAGTGTTCAGCGAGAAAAAAGACGATGCTTCGGATTGGTATGACGGAAACGACTGGTTCACGCGCAATAACGGCGAAGAGGTAAGAGAAGTCGCGATAACTCTTACCGATACGGACACTAACGAGCAGTTTACCGTAATCGTAATGGGCGGCAGAGATTGGAAAGGTTTTATGCCTGCGGCGCGCGTGGTTTACGGGAACGGCAGTGGCAGTCATAACGGCTCGAGCATAAACTATGACGGCAACGATACGGCTGTTACAGCTACTCAATATTGGACGAATTCGGCTTCTTACGGTGCGGACCTTCCCGGTACGAGCTTTACGCAACGTGCATCGGGCAATACGACGTTTAACAACGGCGGGTATCCGACGGTAATAGGCTTCGACCCGATAACGCGCGTGGTTTACGGCAATATTTACGTATTAAGCGGCGGAGCTGTGACCGTAAGACAGCGCACCATATTGGACCTTAGCAATGCCGAGCATATCGGAAAGCTGGGCGAGGGTGCGACCGCGCTTAATAACAGTACGTTTGAAAACTACACCGTCAAGTTCTCGGTGCGCAGCATGACGCCCGACGGGGATGCAAACACGCCCGCGCCTACAGCTAAATTCATTATTTATTCGCTCAACGGTCAGTCGCTCGGCGGCAGTGTCGAGGGCGGTTATACCGAGCTTAACGGCGGACTCGGCACGTTTGTCAAGCTTCCGAGCAAAGGCGTTGCAGGCAGCGAGTACCGTATTCCTACGCCCAAGGCAGTCAGCGTATTTAACGGCGAAAAGGATTTCAACGGTTTCGTAAAAGTGATCGACGGCAGCAACAACGTGGTTATGGCGGAGACCGCTTGGGCGGATAACCTTAAGTTTACGCCGTCCGCCGCGGGTAATTATAAGATAGTTTATTACGGCGCAACGGAAAACGGCGCGGCAAGAAAGAGCTACGCGACAAACGGTTACACGGGTGCAACGCTTGAAACGGCGGTGACGCTCGAGGTACTCGAGACCGCGCCCGAGCTTGAAATCGATTACAGTCTGACTTCCGATAAAGCGTTACTCAATCAGGAAGTGGACGCGGGAGCGGCAGGCTTGAGCGCGCTCGATATAAGCGGCGACAGCGTATCGGTTACGTTGACCGTTACTGTGGGCGGCGAGGCGTTCGGCGATTATACGAATAAAGCAATCGGAAAAGAAGAGTACGTCGTACTTAATGAGGTCGGCACTTACGAGCTTACCTATACCGTAACCGATTACGTCGGTACCCAAAAGCAGTTTACCAAGAATATCGAGGTCAAGGCTATGACGCTGGTATTCGTAAGCGACCAAAGCGTGACCGCGGTGTTCGGCGAGGATTTCTTCGTGGGCAAATCGGACATCGAAGTTTTCCTTAATACGGGTAAAACCGAGGACATCGAGCTTGCTGTTTCGGTAGACGGCACCCCCGTAACTGCGGACGCAGACGGAAGGTTCAATCTTAAGGCCGCGATCACCGCGCTTGACGATGTCGAAGTTACTTATACCGTAACGATAAACGGCAACAGCGAAAGTATCGCCAAGACGGTTTCGGTCGAGGATAAGCACGCGCCCGTGATTACGGTGGGCAACGTCGAGGGGTTGGTGTTCGCCGGCGGCGACACGCTTAAAACCTACAGAGGATTAAAGGACGGCAAATTCAACGTTCCCGCGGCTACGGCTGACGACGACTACGACGGCGACGTCGAAGTTACGGTCACGATTAAAGCGCCCGATATGCAGGACGGCAGTGTAATTGCGGCAGGCGACGAAGTGACGTTCGATAAGGTCGGAACTTATCTTATCGTATTTACCGCTACCGACAATTCGGGCAACTCCGGCTCGGTTGCGCTCAATATCGAGATCGGTTCTGTATGGTTCGAGATTTCCGCAGATAACGACGTGGCGGAATTGGGCGGAGCGTACACGGTTGCCGCGCCCGTTGTTACCGACACGTTCACCGATACCGAGCTTAGCGGCAGCGACTTTACTTATACCGTTTCGGTCGAATATCTGTCGGACGACGTTGAAGTTTCGGACAATAAGTTTACTCCCGTAAGCGCAGGCACCTATACCGTTACCTATACGGTTACATACATGACTAAAACCTTGACAAAGTCGGTTACTCTTATCGTGGTCGATACCGTAAAGCCGGTTATCGCAGTTGGCGGAAGCTATGCCGAGAGCGTTAATGCCGGCACGGAAATAACCGTATTTCCCGCCACCGCGACGGACAACGGCAAGAGCGTTGACGTAACGGTCAAAGTACTGTTTAACGGTGTGGAAATCGAGGTTACGGACGGCAAATTCACCGCCGAAAACGAGGGAATTTATACTGTGGTTTACAGCGCGACGGACGAGGCGGGCAACACTGCCGAAGTCAAAAACGAAATAACCGTAGCTTCCGAAAATACGGGTAACGCCGACGGCGGCGACGGAAACGGCGCTGGTTGCGACTGCAACAGCACAGAGGCTGCGGCAATGTTGGGCTTTATGGCTATGATTCTGGGAGCAGTGCTCGTGTTAAAGAAATTCTGACTTTGAAGCAGTGCGTAAAAAAATCAACTGAGTTATTTTAAGCCGTAACGGGGGTGCGGTCGGAGTAAAATCCGCGCGTCTCCGTTTCGGCAACATATAAAGGAGAACATTATGAAAAAGAAACTTGCTTGTTTGATAACTGCGGTCATTATGGCGTTTTCGCTTGTCGGCTGTGCGGATTTTCTGATCCCGGGCGGCGGTGACGACGATCTCGACCCCAATAAAACCTATCTCAATATAGGTTACTTTAACGGCGGCGTCGTTGCCGATTGGCTGCTTGAGCTCGAAAAGGAATACGAGGCTTTGCACACGGACGTTGACGTCGTTATCGATACGAGTCTTAAAGACGAGCTCAAAGACCAAAAGCTGCACGCTACTATTGCCTATAGGACGGAGGATATATATTTCACTCACACGCTTTCATACAGAAACTTCATTGCGTCGGGATACCTAGCCGATATTTCGGACGTTGTCAACGCACCGGCCGCAGAGGGCGAAAAGAGTATTGCCGAGAGAATGAATACCGAGCTCAGGCAAAAATACACCTATACCGACGGCAATTTCTATGCGGTGCCTTTTTACGAGAACTTTTCGGGCGCGGTGTACGACGTCGACTTATTCGAGGAAAGACAGCTGTATATAGCCGCGGACGGCGGTTACACGGGCGGATTGACCGAAAAAGGACAAAAGCCCAAATCTGCGGGAAAGGACGGAGTAGAAGGCACTAACGACGACGGACTGCCCGTTACTTACGCCGAATACAAGGCGTTGTTGTCGTACATGAAATACGAAAAGGGCGTAACTCCCTTTATCTGGTGCAACGACGACAGCTACCGCATGGCCACAAACAATGGCTTTGCACCCAAATCTTCAGACAACTGCAAGAACTCATGGA
>CAZBTB010000177.1:0-3801 GCA_964494605.1 uncultured Lachnospiraceae bacterium | reverse complement strand
CGCACCGCCGAACGGCTCGATCTCCGTCGGGTGGTTGTGCGTTTCGTTTTTGAACATTATTAGCCATTTCTCGGGCTTGCCGTCAACGTCAACGTCCACCTTGACCGAACAAGCGTTGATTTCGTCCGACTCGTCGAGGTTGTTTAAGTAACCATCTTTTTTGAGCTTTTTGACGGCTATCGTAGCTACGTCCATCAAGCAAGCGTACTTGTCCTTGCGCGTAGCATACAGCTCGCCGAACAATGCTTTATAGTCGTCAAGCGCGTTCTGTATGTGAATATTATTCGACTTGATTTCGATATTTTTAAGCTCGGTCAAAAACGTCGTATGGCGGCAGTGGTCCGACCAATACGTGTCGATAACCTTGATTTCGGTAAGCGTCGGTTCGCGGTGCTCGGTCCTAAAATAGTCCTGCACGAACTTTAGGTCCGCAAACGTCATTGCAAAGCCGAAGCCGTCGTAAAACTTCTTAAGCTCTGTTTCGTTTAAGTTTATAAACTCGAGTTCTACGCGCATCTTCGTCTTTTCGACGGCGGCACGCTCGAGAGTATGAGGCTTATCTAAGCTGCCTTCTTTGCTGTCGACGGGATTGATGAGATAGTTTTTGATACGCTCGCGCTCGGCTTTGTTTATTCCGCAAAAGTCGTAAACAACGGCACAGCGCACACGCGGACGAACTCCGCCCGTCAGAAACTGCACGCACTGCTCGGCAGAGTCGGCACGCTGGTCGTACTGTCCGTCGAGATATTCGGTTACTATGACTTCGCCCTTGAACTCGGGGTTTTCGAAAACGTCGTCAACGCTCGGCTCGGAAAAGACCGAAACCGTCGCCTGTTGCATTTCCTCTTCCGTCAATCCCTCTACGTCGTAGCGAATGTATTTAGCAACCGACTTCGGCTTGATCCCCAGCAAATTCTTGATCTCGTCGAGCAGCTTGCCCGACCCGTCGAACCTAACCTTTTTACGCGTATAAACTCTAAATACCATAATTATTTCCTCTTAAACTTTTCCAATGTCCGAACGATACCGACAGTCTGTAAATTTAACTTTATCGATTTGACCGTACACGATTTTCCGCGCTTCGTCGATATTGTCCGCTACCGCGGTCATGGCAAAAACTCTGCCGCCGTTCGTCACAAGCTCGCCGTCCTTGACCGCCGTGCCTGCATGATAGAGCGTTACGCCGTCTAACTCGTCGATAGTAATGGGGTAACCCTTAATAACGTTACTCGGGTATCCGCCCGAAGCTATGACTACGGTAAAACCGGTTTTGTCCTCCCACTCGATATTGAGTTTATCGAGCGTACCGTCGATACATGCGTCGATAATATCCACCAAATCGGTCTTTAATAGCGGCAGAATCGCCTGCGTTTCGGGGTCGCCGAACCGCGCGTTGTATTCAATAACCTTGACGCCCTTTTCTGTCATCATAAGCCCGAAATAAATTACGCCCTTGTATGTAATGCCGTCGGCGTTAAGGCCGTCGACAGTGGGTTGAAAGATCGTGCGCCGGGCCTCTTCGAACTTATCGCTTGTAAAGTAAGGCGAGGGAGCAAACGCACCCATGCCGCCCGTGTTAAGTCCCTTGTCGCCGTCGTAAGCGCGCTTATGGTCCTGCGACGAAGGCATGGGGCTGACCGTTTTGCCGTCGGTAAACGCCAAAACCGTAACCTCTCTGCCCGACAAAAATTCTTCGATAACGACGGTGTTGCCACTCGCGCCGAACGCATGGTCGAGCATAAGCTGTTTTAAGCCGTCCTCCGCCTCTTCTAAGCTTTGACAGATAAGCACGCCCTTGCCGAGCGCCAAGCCGTCCGCCTTTAACACAAGCGGAAACTCGGACTTGCGCACGTATTCAAGCGCCTTTTCATAATCCGAAAAGGTCTCGTAAGCCGCCGTGGGAATCCCGTGACGCTTCATAAAATCCTTGCTGTAAGCCTTACTGCCCTCGAGCTTTGCCGCCGCGGCAACGGGCCCGAACGCGCGAATACCCAGCGCGTTAAGCCTGTCCACAAGCCCCAAGCTCAACGGGTCGTCGGGGGCAACGAAAACAAGATCGATCTTGTTTTCGGTCGCAAACGCACAAATCGCATCGAAGTCGGTCGCGCTGCCCTTGACGCACACCGCGTCTTCGGCAATGCCCGCGTTACCGGGCATGCAGTACAGCTCTGTGACCCTTTTGCTCATTTTAAGTTTTTTGACGATTGCGTGTTCTCTTCCGCCGCCGCCTAT
The DNA here is from genome assembly GCA_964494605.1 of uncultured Lachnospiraceae bacterium. Taxonomy (GTDB): domain Bacteria; phylum Bacillota; class Clostridia; order Christensenellales; family Pumilibacteraceae; genus UBA10677. The sequence continues at coordinate 1,569 of CAZBTB010000177.1, read as the reverse complement.
AACGAGAGTTTTCATATTTTCTCCTTTCATTTTACTTTTTGCACGCGCAAAAGTAACAAAAACGCGCAAGGGCAAGTCCCTTGACTCTAAGTGATTTTTTACATTTTTGCCATCTAACAATTGTGGCTTTTACGTAACACTCCAACCACCGCAATGCTTTTATTAGGTGGGGATTCCTCGTCGGCTCACGCCTCGCTCGGAATGACAACTGTAGCCCATGCTATATAATGTCATTTCGAACGAAGTGAGAAATCTCCACATATTAAACGTTGAGAGGGAAATCGCTCGCTAGGCGAACAACAGCCTCCGAAGTCGTATAGGAAATACGTCGAGAGGGTGTTGTGAAGCATAGTAGAACGATTTATCCGCGATTTAATGTTTAAAGTGGCGAACGCCCGTAAATATCATGCTGATTCCCTTTTCGTTGCATGCTTTGACGCTGTCCTCGTCGCGGATACTTCCGCCCGGCTGAACGATAGCGGACACGCCTGCTTTTGCGGCTTCCTCGACGCAGTCGCTGAAGGGGAAGAAAGCGTCCGACGCCAAAACAGCGCCTTTAGCTCCGCCGATACTGTGCTCGACCGCCTGACCTGCCGCCCAGATACGGTTGGTCTGACCTACGCCGATACCCAGCGTTGCCTTGCCGCGCGCCAAGACTATGGCGTTAGACTTGCAGTGCTTAACTACCTTCATAGCGAATTCCATAGTTTTAAGCTCTTCTTCCGAGGGAGCTTTTTCGGTCACGACCTTAAACTCGTCGTAAACTCCGCGGTCGGCTTCCTGCATGATAAGTCCGCCGTAAACCTTCTTAAACTCCATAGTTCCCGCGGCGTTGGTCTTGGCAACGTCCTTGAGCTTAAGCACGCGAAGATTTGGTTTGCGCTTTAACACCTCGACAGCCTCGTCGGTAAAGTCGGGCGCGATTACGATTTCGAGGAAGATTTTTACCATTTCCTCGGCGGTTGCCTTGTCCACGGTGTCGTTGACCGCGACTATGCCGCCGAAAATTGAAACGGGGTCGGCCTCGTATGCCGCTTTGTATGCCTCTAAAACAGTCTTGCCGCTTGCAACTCCGCAGGGGTTTGCGTGCTTGACCGCAACGACCGTGGTTTCATTGAACTCTTTCAGTAGCTCGACCGCGCCGTTGGTGTCGTTGATATTGTTGTAGGAAAGCTGCTTGCCGTTAAGCTGCTCTGCGTTAATAAGCGAGTTTGCGATAGGAATAGCCTCGCCGTACACCGCGGCGTTCTGGTGCGGGTTCTCGCCGTAACGCATCTGCTCTTTCTTTTCGTAAGCGAGCGTCAATTGGTCGGGAAACTCGATACCGAGCTGATTGCGCAGGTATGTGGAAATGAGCGTGTCGTAAACCGCGGTATGCTGATATACCTTGTACATAAGATATTTGCGCGTTTCGATGGAAACATTGCCGTTTTCCATTTCGCCGAGCGCTTTTTCGTAATCGGCGGGGTCTACGATAACCACAACGTCCTGATAATTCTTAGCGGCGGATCTGAGCATTGTCGGACCGCCGATGTCGATGTTCTCGACCGCGTCTTCGAGAGTCACGCC
>CAZBTB010000176.1:0-3818 GCA_964494605.1 uncultured Lachnospiraceae bacterium | reverse complement strand
TGCGCTATCCTTAGGCGCGGACTATGCTTTCGACCCGACCGAGTCCGATTTCGTCGAACGGGTAAAATCCGTCACGTCGGGCAAAGGCGTAAACGGTTGCGTCGAAGTCACCGGAATATCCGCCGCAATGGGTCAGGCTTTAACGTGCGCGTCATCCATGGGAAGAATTTCGCTACTCGGTTGTACCCGCGTTTCGGATTCCTCGGTGGATTATTATACGCAGGTACACCGCCCGGGTGTAAAGCTGATCGGCGCGCACAATTTCGTCCGTCCGAAATTCGAATCTTATCCGCACCATTGGACGCACCAAGACGACTGCAAAACCATATTGGATCTGATTGCCGCCAAGCGTATTCTCGTCGATCCGATTGTTTCGCGCGTTGTCTCCCCTACGGACGCCACAACCGTTTATAACGAGCTATGCGACGATCCGAAGTTCCCCATCGGTACGGTGTTCGATTGGAGAAATATCAAATGAGAAAAATCAAAATCGGACAAATAGGAATAGGTCACAATCACGGCGAAGCCAAAATGCTTGCGGTACGGAAATTCCCCGAACTGTTTGAAGTAACAGGCTACGCAGAGGAAAACGAGCGTTGGATAGAAAAACGCGGAAATTACAAAGGTTACGTCGGATTACCGCGCTTGAGCGTCGACGAGATCATAAAGCGCTCCGACGCGGTACTAATCGAAAGCGACGTTTGGAATCTGACCGAATACGCCGAGCGGTGCATAGTTGCGGGAAAACACATACACATGGATAAACCCGCGAGCGGCACGCTCGACCAATACAAAAATTTGCTTGACAAGGCTAAATCTGAAAATTCAGTCGTTCAGCTCGGATACATGTACCGCTATAATCCCGCCGTAAAAAAATGTCTCGAGCATATCAAAAACGGCGACTTGGGCGAAATATATTCGATTAACGCCGAAATGAGCACCTTTCACTCCCCCGAGTACAAACGCTGGCTGACCAACTTCGGCGGCGGAATAATGTACATTTTGGGCAGTCACCTCGTCGACCTTATCGTTTATATAATGGGCGAGCCCAAAAAGATTACTTCCTTTGTAAAAAATACGGGCTTGGACGGCGTAAGCTTCGAGGATAACAACCTCGCCGTGCTCGAGTACGATAAGGCGATTGCGCGTATTTACGTTTCTTCAGTTGAGGTCAACGGTTGGGGCAGGCGGCAGCTCATGGTTTCGGGGAGCCGAGGCACGGTGGACATTAAGCCGCTCGAAAACGACTGTCACATGACGTACGCAAGCGCGGATTTTTGCACCAATCCGTACGAGGACATGAAGAAAACCGAGGACGTAAAGGACATACCAAAAGATTGCCGTTACGACGAAATGATGAAAGACTTTTATTCTTACGTAACAGGCGAAAAGAAAAACCCGTTTACGTACGAACACGACTATACCGTTCAAAAGGTGCTTAACGAAATTATAGGAGGAGTAAGATTCAATGGGAACAATATTGATTAAAAACGGTCGCGTCTGGGACGGCGAAACATTTAAAAATGCCGACGTTTTTACAAACGGCAAAACCGTTTTGAAAATCGCCGAACACATAGACTCCCCTGCCGATTTTATATTCGATGCGAAATACAAAACCGTTTCGGCGGGACTTGTGGACACTCACGTACATATGCGCGGTATCGGAATCGAGGAGTTCGGGATACAGGCGGAAATGAGCTGTTTTCCTTTCGGCGTAACCGCGGCGGCGGACGCAGGCGGTTCGGAAGGCGACAAAGCGCTTCTTGACTCGTTTATGCTCAAAAACGTTGTTTTTGCGTGTACGGATTTAAGTAATAACCACGCATATTTCAATCGAACCGAAAATCTGCTCGAACGGTACGGTGATAAAGCGGTGGGAGTTAAGGTTTGTTTCGACAAAACCATGTCCGAGATCCGTGACATAACGCCTCTACAAGAGGTCTGCGCGTTTGCCCGAGCGCACCGACTCAAAGTCATGGTACACTGCTCTCACTCCCCCACCGAAATGTCGGAAATTCTCGACACTCTCGGCAGCGGCGATATACTTACCCACTCTTATCACGGCGGTGAGAACCGCGCCGACAAGGACGGCTTTAAAAGCTTGATACAGGCAAAGAAGCGCGGCGTGGTTATCGACGTAGGATTCGCCGGGCACGTTCACACAGATTTCGGAGTTCTGAAAAATGCAATCGAGCGCGACGCAAAGCCAGACACGATCAGCACCGACATTACACGGTACAGCGCATACAAGCGCGGCGGCAGATACGGCATGACGACGTGTATGAGTATCGCAAAAACGCTGGGCATGACCGAAACAGAAATTTTCAAAGCCGTGACGTCCGCGCCCGCCCGAGCGTTAAACAAAGAAAACGAATGGGGTTATTTAAAAGAAGGCAGACGCGCGGACATTGCGGTTTTCGAGTATGCCGACGAAGGCTTCGACCTGACGGACAATGCGGGAAACCGCGTACAAAGCGGCAACGGCTACAGATGCATATTGACCGTGTCGGACGGAGAAATAGTTTATAAACATTAAAAAGGAAGGAACTGACATGAAAGCGATTTTGGTAGACGAAAACAGAAACTTAGTGTGGTCAGACGTCCCCGACCCGCAAATAAGCGACGACGAAGTGCTCGTAAAAATTTACGCCGCCGCGCTTAACCGTGCGGACTTACTGCAAAGGCAAGGAAAATACCCTTCGCCCAAAGGCTGTCCCGAGTGGATGGGATTGGAAATTTCGGGCGTGATCGTCAAAACGGGCAAAAACGTTCCGATTAAATCGGACTTTGAAGTCGGCGACCGCGTTTGCGCCTTATTGGGCGGAGGCGGATATGCAGAATATGCAGCGGTAAAATTCGATATGCTTATGCCTATTCCCAAAGGGCTCTCATTTACGGAAGCGGCGGCGCTTCCCGAGGCGTACGCAACGTCATATCTTAACCTATTTATAGAAGGACATTTAGAGGCCGGACAAACCGTATTTATTCCCGCAGGCGCCAGCGGGCTTGCATCCGTCGCCATTCCCATGGCTAAAGCGTTCGGTGCACGCGTCATAACTTCCGTTCTGTCCGAAGAAATCGCAAAAAAAATCTCCCCTCTCGGCGCGGACGTAATTATCGACTCATCTGCTCAAAGCGTCGAAGAGGTCTTGGCAGCCGAAGAAGCGAACGGCACCCCCGTTAACGTTTCAATGGACTGTCTTTCGGGCGAAACGCTCGGAAAAAGCCTTCCCTTTATGGCGCGCGGCGGATATTGGATAGTTATATCCACATTGGCGGGCACGGAAACAAACGTATCTCTCCGCCCTCTTCTGACTAAAGGACTGCACCTTGTAGGAAGTATGCTGAGAAACCGCACGCCCGAGTTCAAAGCTTTTATTCTGTCCGAGCTTGTAAAAAACGTTTGGGGCAAAATAGAGAGCGGCGCAATCAAGCCGTCGATATATAAGGTCTTGCCCATCGAAGCCGCAGCCGAAGCGCACGCCATTCTCGAACGCGGAGAAAACGTCGGAAAAGTCGTGCTTAAGGTCACGGGCGAATAAACCGCATTTTCGCTTCGGGAGCCAGCGTAGCCCGACACAATAAAATGCTCCGCGCTTCTTATTAACCGAAAAGGCAATATCCGCAAGACAATCGGAAAAGCCCGTAACCTTTAGGTTTTCGGGCTTTTTTCGCGCGCTTATTTTATTCAAGTCACAAGGTTATTTATTTTTTAATATGTACCGATAATCGAACCGCAGAAAAATTTCGTTTTATCGAATTAAACGCTTTTCGGGTGGCGCTGATGTAACGTAACAGGTATTAAAACACACTGCGAC
>CAZBTB010000175.1:0-3831 GCA_964494605.1 uncultured Lachnospiraceae bacterium | reverse complement strand
GCGAGCAGAACCTTCTTATTTTCTTTCAGTTCATGCAAATCTATATCGGCACGAACTATGCTTTCGGGTGCAATGAAGTCGGAAGTATCGTTTAAATAAGCGAGTACTTTAGCCGCAAGCTTTGCCGGCAGCGTCCCTCCGGCATATTCGTTTCCCAGCAGACCGTCGCTTGCGCCCAGCCAAACAGCCACTGTGTATTTCGGAGTATAGGCAATACAATAAGCATCCGAATTGCCTTGCTTGTTTCCTACCGTTCCGGTTTTTGCGGCAGCGTTTTTATTCAGATATCCTACATGCTTTGCCGTTCCTTGTTTCGCACATTTTTGCAGCATTTTAGTAATTAAGTACGCATTATCCGCCGAAACGGCATGTCGTTGCGTTTCCGCACGATCACTGTATACGGTTTTACCCGTTCGGTCTATTATTTCCTTTACGTAATGACCGCGGGTATAGATACCGCCAGAAGCAAAAGTTCGGTATGCATCTGTCAACATGTTTAACGTAACGCCGTCGGTCATGCCGCCAAGCGCCAGCGCCAACGAATTGTCGTTTCCCACAAATTCTATACCGAACTTGCGCGCTATATCCTTAGATTGTTCGATCCCGTTAATTTCAAGCAGCTTGATTGCCGGAATATTCAAAGAATAAACCAAACTGTCTTCTATGCTCAACCAGCCGTAATATTTATCGTTAAAATTTGATGGCGACCAATCCCCGAAAGAAGTTTTTTCGTCCAAAATTGGCGTAATCGAATACATATTTTTCATTTCCAGAGCAGGAGCATAGCAGAGGAACGGTTTAAGCGTCGAACCGGGCAAACGTTTTTGTCCGCTTAAATCGAGTCGGGAATTTCCGCAGTTCGAAATAAATTTACCGTTTTCATTGTCTGCAACAATTATATTCAACTCACCGTTCTCGATTTCGTTTTTAGCGGTTAAATTATTTAAAAATTCCTGTAAACCCGGAATAAAATAACTTTTAACCGTATAACCGCCGTCAAAAATATCCGACTTATCCTTTCCGAGAATGCGTTCGGCTTCGGCAATACAGTTATTTATATATTGATTAGATATTATATTTTTTTCCGACAGCACAATCTCTTGTGATTTTGCCTCCGAACATTCGGCTTCCGAAATATAACCTTGCTCGCACATTCGATCAAGCACAATGTTTCGGCGTTTTTTTGCCTCCTCCGAATGAGTATATGGATTGAATTTTGACGGATTATTTATGATACCCGCCAAAAGCGCCCCTTCGGACAACGTCAGATCTTTTGCTTGTTTATCAAACATTACATTTGCCGCCGTTCCTATACCGTACACATTGTTGCCGAAGTAGAGAATATTAAGATACATTTGTAATATCTCGTTTTTGCTGTAATTCCGCTCTAAGGCGCGTGCGATTCTGATTTCCTGTACCTTTCTGGATATAGTTTTATCACTCTTCAAATGAGTATTTTTAATAAGCTGTTGGGAAATCGTCGAAGCGCCTTCTTTGAATGAGCCCGAAAAAATATTATTCTTAGCGGCCGACATTATTCTTAAGTAGTCAACTCCGTGATGAGAATAAAAACGCTTATCTTCAACCGCCACAAACGCAGAGGGGACATAAGCCGGCAGCTCGGAAATTTCCGTAAAAATCTTATTATTATCGTATATTGCATCGCTTATCGGTTCGTCATTATCACCGAGTATCGTTATGGTTTTCGATACGTTATCCAACCGCGCTTTATCCAGCTCGGCAAACCCGTTAATCTTAACATTAGGTTCCAAAATGATAAATCCGCTTAAAACCGCAACGGTCAAAACAGATAGAAACACAATAAAAACCGATAAAGTAATTTTCGCACGTTTTTTCACGCAACTAGTATTTGTAACTTTATCGTAAAAATAGCATAAATTTTATAAATATGTACCCTAAATAGCAAAAACAAGACCTTTTCACTATACATTTTTGTCGAAATAAGTTATAATTAACCGTGGAGGCGTTATGCAAAAGAAATACTTTATAAATACTTACGGATGCCAGATGAATGTTCACGAATCGGAAAAACTGGCAGGTATTTTGCGTTCTCGCGGATACGAAGCCGCCGATACGCAGGCAGATGCCGATATCGTCGTTTTTAACACATGTTGCATACGTCAGACGGCGGAAGAGCGGGTTTTGGGTAATTTGGGAATAGTCAAAAAACTGTTGGAGACTAAACCAAACCTCAAAGTCGCTGTTTGCGGGTGCATGACGCAAAAGCCGGGAGCCGAAAAAGCGCTTAAAAAAAGATGTCCTTTTATCAATATAATATTCGGAACGCACAACTTACATAAATTCGGAGAATACCTGGATCAATTAGAAACATCTAAATATATTGGCGACATTTGGGAAAAAGAGAAAAGCATTGTAGAAGACGTACCGGTATACAGGACGAGCGGAGTCAACGCATGGGTCAATATAATGTACGGCTGCAATAACTTTTGTTCGTATTGTATTGTTCCGTATGTACGCGGGCGCGAAAGAAGCCGCGATTTCAATAAAATATGCGATGACGTAAAACGCCTTTTGGACGAGGGCTATAGAGAAATAACTTTACTTGGGCAAAACGTCAATTCCTACGGCAACGACTTAACCGATAAAGATGTGAATTTTGCAAAACTTTTGGAGAAACTGTCCGAATTTGACGGCAAATATAAAATTAAGTTCATGACGTCGCACCCTAAAGACATATCCGAAGACGTCGTAAAGGTCATTGCTTCATCCGAAAAGCTTGCCGACTATATTCATTTACCCATTCAAGCCGGCAGCGATAGGATTCTCGAACTTATGAACCGTAAGTACACAAAAAAAGATTACCTCAACAAAATCGATATGATTCGTAAGTATATTCCGGGCGTCGGACTTTCGAGCGACGTTATGGTGGGTTTCCCGACCGAAACAGAAGAAGATTTTGCCGAAACGGTTGACGTAATCAAACGAGTTAAATACAATAATCTGTTTACTTTTATTTACTCCAGACGATCCGGGACTCCAGCCGACAAAATGGAGCAGATTGACATTTCCACAAAAAAACAACGTATTCGCAAGCTAATCGATTTACAATTCGAGATAGGCAACGAAGAAGCCCGTAACTGCGTCGGCAAAACTTATGAGGTTCTTTGCGACGAATGGAAAGACGGAAATGCTAAAGGCAAATCATCTTGCGAAAAAGCAATATCGTTCCGTTCCGACGAAAACATTTACGGAAAGTTTGTAAACGTCAAAATAACAGGGACAAAAAACAACCAACTCAAAGGAGAGTTGACCGAATGAAGAACGAACTGTCACCAATGATGAAGCAATACCTCAAGATAAAAGATCAGTATAAGGATTCGCTTGTCTTTTATCGCTTGGGTGATTTTTACGAAATGTTTTTTGATGACGCAATTACCGCAAGCCGAGAACTTGACTTAACTCTTACGGGGCGCGATTGCGGACTTGCCGAGCGCGCACCAATGTGCGGAGTTCCTTTTCATGCGGTCGAAAGCTATCTTGCAAAATTACTGGAAAAAGGATATAAAGTAGCCATCTGCGAGCAAACGACAAAACCGGGCGAGCAAAAGGGCATAGTCGAAAGAGAGATTATAAGAGAAGTAACGCCCGGAACCAAAATCGATAGCGAAATGTTGGTTGATAACGTCAACAACTATCTTATGTCCATATATTTAGAGGGTGATAGCGTGGGAATGTCCTGGGTGGACATTTCGACGGGCGAATTTAATCACATGCAAGTCGATTCTCAAATCGGTTTGCACTTAAATGAACTTCTTGTCCGAATTTCTCCGTCGGAAATTATATGTAATG
>CAZBTB010000174.1:0-3836 GCA_964494605.1 uncultured Lachnospiraceae bacterium | reverse complement strand
CCGTTTAAGCCGCCGCGCAAAAAACGAACGCCGAGATTATGCTCGGAGTCGCCCATTTTGAGCAAGCAGATATACGAGGTATCGCCGCCGCACCAGATATGCGTATGACAGCGTTTCGTCATGCAGGTTTCCGCGTCGCAATAGTCGTCGAAAAAGCATACCCCGAAACCGATTTGACCTTTCATCAGGAAAAACTCCACGCCCGTAGGGTTGGTTATTTCGTTTTTTACCACCAAATTCCCGGCGGCGTTAAACGAATAATGCGTCGTGACGGTAAGGTCGGACGTGCGAAACTCCGCTTCGGCACCGGACTTATCGTCGCTGAATCGCGTAAGCTCAAAGTCCGAGTGACCGTAACGATCTTTTCTGAGGTCGTAAAACACGTTAAGCGCGCACCCGCTCTTTATCCACTCCATAGCGTCGTTGTCCGCCTTTATGACGATACTGCTTACCCCTCCCGTTTTAGCGTCGAACGCAACGTTAAATTTACGGTTTTCCATACTTTCTCTCCTTTTTCTTTTACGTATGATTAAATAACAAATCACATCGAGCACGGCGGCAAAGCCTTGTGTTATCGGATAAATTACCATAAGTCCGCCTAACGTCATGATTTTGGGAAACACAGCAGTAATCCAAACCAGTCTTACGCCGCAAACGCCGAACACCGAAATTATCGCGGGAACAAGCGTATATCCATACCCTTGCAAGCAACCTGCCATAATGTCCATAACGCTCTGAACAGCCTTAAACAGCAACGTATACTTCATTCTCGACACCGCAAGCGCGATGATTAACGGGTCGGCGGTAAAAATCCGCAACAAGTAAGGCGCAATAAAATACACTCCCACACTCAGCACAAACGTTACGCTCGCGCATAACATAAGCGCACAAAGCACGATTTTATCGCAGCGCTTGTGGTTACCCGCGCCTGCATTCTGCCCCACAAACGTACGCGCCGCCGTAGCAAACGCATTACCTATAAACTGAACGTAAATTTCGATACCCGCAGCATCTGTAGAAGCGGCGACTGTTTCTTTTCCGAGAGAGTTTACAGCCGACTGCACAAAAATATTTGAAACCGAGAAAACCGAGCTTAAAAGCGCAGACGGAAGTCCTATTACGATAATCTTTTTCAACACTTCGGGCGCGATTTTCTGCTCTTTGAAGTTGAGCCGCATATCCGCGTTTTTCACGTGCTTATACAGCACCGCCGCAACACTGACGAGATTGGACGCAACCGTCGCTATAGCCACGCCTGCAACGCCTGTGTGAAAAAGACAGACAAACAACAGATTCAATAAAACGTTAAGCGCCCCGCCCGAAGAAAGGCAAACAAGCGGAGTTTTGGAATCGCCTTGTGCTATAAATACCGCAGCGCAAAAGTTGTAAACGGTATAGAAAGGCATACCGAGAAAGTAAATTCTCAGATAAAGCGTCGCAGCGTCCAGAATTTCGCTCGGAGTGTTCATCAGTTCAAGCAAAGGACGAGCGGTAAAAACACCCGTAATCGCAATAAATATGCCACAAATCAGCGAAAACAGCACTGCCGTATGTAAGACTTTTCTTGCGCCTTCTTTATCGCTTTTTCCGATTCGGTGCGCTGCGACTACGTTGACGCCGACGGCAAAACCTGCGAAAAAGTCGATAAACAAGCCCACAAGCGTAGCCGTACAGCCGACTGCCGCCTGAGCATCGTCGCCTACGAACCTGCCCACAACGGACATATCCGCGGTGTTGAAAAGCTGTTGCAAAACGCTTGAGAACAATATGGGTATCGCGAACAAAAACATAGACTTTGCTATGCCGCCTTCAAGCACCCGAAGCTTTTTGATTTTTGTCGTACTGCCGTCTTTCATACGGTTATATTATAAACCGTTTCGTCGCCTTAAGCAATATCCCGAGCAAATCAAAAATATCGTTTTTCGAAACTAAACGGCGATTTTCTTGACAATTCAGGTCGGCACATGGTATCATAATAGAAAGGAGAAACGACATTGAAGAACATTTCTCTTGCGGAGCTGTGCAAGCTTGACTATAACGTCCGTTTTTTGGACTATATCGAAATAAACCAACAGCCTCAAAACCCGAGCTTTTGCTGTATTTCGCATCCGAAAAAGCAGGACTTATTGCTCTACTTAAACAACTGCGAAACCGAATACACCGCGATTGACGGCAGAAAAATCGCCACAAAGAGCGGCGACGTTGTTTACGTCCCGACGGGCAGCGAATACACGGTACGGTGCGTTAAAGCTCAATCGCCGTCAAGCTCGACGTACCAAATCAATTTTCTGCTATCCGAACTGAACGGCGAGCGGTTTGTCTTTTCCGATAAAATAGAGGTTTTTACGCCTAAGACGACCGACTTAAAAGCGCTATTCAAAAAGCAAGCTCTTTTAAGCGAAAACCCGTCCACCTTTCCCGCGGCACAAAAAGCGGTAATGTACGAGTTGATCAACGCACTCGCCTCGGAGCGTTCGATACGAATGTTTCACCCGACCATTGAAGCGGGGCTAAAGTACTTACACGAACACTACGACGGCAATCCGTCCGTTGCCGAGCTTGCCGAAGTTTGTCACATAAGTCAAGTATATTTCAGAAAGCTTTTCAAAGAGCAAACGGGCAAAACGCCTGCCGAATACCGCAATGCTCTACGCTTACAGGACGCCGAACAGCAGCTCATGTACGGCAACTCCGCGATAAGCGAAATCTCCGAGAGTCTCGGGTACGCTACCGTTTCGCACTTTATCAAACAGTTCCGTAGCGTCTACTCCGTTTCGCCGCTGACCTTCCGTAACCGTTTCAGAAAATAATATAGAATAAGAGGTGAACTATGTACGAATTCGAAAAACTTACCGACTATATTTATAGACTCAAAGTTCCGTTCGAGGGCGGATACACGGCTGTTTTTCTTATCGAAGAAAAAGGAAAATTCGCTCTCGTGGACTGCGCGACAACCGCGTACGACGTGAACGAAATAATACTGCCCGCGCTTGAAAAAATCAACGTTGTTCCGGACGAAATCGTACTCTCCCACTCGCACGGCGACCATGCGGGCGGACTCGATACGCTCTTACAAAAGCTGCCCGAGATTAAAATCGGAACAATGGACGGCGGGCTTAAAGCAATGCTCGATGGTTTTGACTGCGAGCTCATATCCGACGGCGATACTCTTTTTGACAGCGTGAAAATTTTAAGCCTGCCTGGTCACTGCGACGAAGCGGTGGGGCTATTAGACAAACGCACCAATACGTTATTGTCGTGCGACTGCGTTCAACTTTACGGAATAGGAATTTACGGCACAGGGCTATCGGACGCTCAGGCTTACTATAATACTTTGGCGCGAATAAGATCGCTGCCCGTCGAAAATTTAATCGCCGCACACGAATACGATCCGCTGGGCGCAGAAGTAAAAGGACGGAGCGAAGTTCTGCGCTACTTGGAAGTATCCGAGAATTACGCTCGCGAAATAGAAAAATTCGTAAAACAGCGCATAGACCTCGACGGCGACTCGATTGCCGCCGAATGGAACTCCTCTCACCCGACAAATCCGACAATAAGCGGATGGACAATGAATAACTTTAAGAAATAAAAAAATCGCCCCGATGCGGGCGATTTTTTTACAGTCTATCAAATAAATCCCGTGCTTTTTTTACGTCCGAATCAGTCGCTTCGGGTATGTTTTCATAAGGAAATTTTATTCCCAAGTTTTCGTATTTATTCTTGCAAAGCTTCATAAACGGCAGAAACTCGACGCCGCGCACGAAAGGAAATGCCGTTTTCAATTTTTTAAGCGCAACAATATTTTTCTCGATATCGTTGACGGAAGGAACGAGTAC
>CAZBTB010000173.1:0-3856 GCA_964494605.1 uncultured Lachnospiraceae bacterium | reverse complement strand
ACGATAATCTTTCTGCCCGTTAGTCCGCTGTCGCCCTGCGGTCCGCCGATAACGAACTGCCCCGTCGGATTGATATAATATTTAGTCTCGTCGGTAAGCCACTTTTGTCCTATGACGGGCTTAACAACCTTTTCGATGATATCGCGCTCGAGTACGGCCCTGTTGACCTCGGGCGCGTGCTGAGCCGAAACAACCACCGTATCGACAGACACGGGAACGCCGTCCTCGTACTTAACGGTAACCTGCGCTTTTCCGTCGGGTCTGAGATAGGACAGCTCGCCCGACTTTCTTGCTTCGGCAAGCCGCTTTGTGAGCTTGTGCGCAAGCACGATAGGCAGCGGCATAAGCTCTTCGGTCTCGCGGCAAGCATAACCGAACATCATGCCCTGATCGCCCGCTCCCTCGCTGTCGGCAGGATCCGCCCCGCCCACGCGCGCCTCAAGCGCCTTGTCAACGCCCATTGCAATGTCGCGCGACTGCTCGTCGATCGTAGTCAAAACCGCGCACGTCTTGTAATCGAAACCGTACGCCGCGTCCGTATAACCGATTTCTTTTACGGTCTCACGCACGATTTTAGGTATGTCAATATAACTTTCCGTCGTAAATTCGCCCATAACGAGCACCAAGCCCGTCGTACAGCAAACCTCGCACGCTATGCGGCTGTCGGGGTCTACTTTCAGCGCCTCGTCAAGCACGGCGTCGGCAATGCGGTCGCAAACTTTATCGGGATGCCCTTCGGTCACCGATTCACTGGAAAATAGTAACGTGTTTTTAGCCATAGGAATAACCTCTTTTTATAAGTTAACGGTAGTCGAACCCACAAGGTTTTGGCTACGAAAACGGACATTTACTTCAAAACCCTCACTCGATGTAGCCCGCTACAATCGACCTCGGCTTTTTCGTAACTACCGCGTTTTCGTAACGCCGAAACTGCGTAGCACCGTAGCCGAACGTATTTTGCCGCCTAGCGCGTTCTTACGACGTCGAAGCTGTACAGGAGTACTGCGAGCGGCGTAAGGGCGCGATTAGACGCAAAAGCCGTCGGCTACGGCTTATGGAGTTCGACTGCCGTTAACTTAATGTATCCGTACCGAATAATTGTACCACGAACGCCCGCATTTGTCAATTCTTTACTGTCGTACAAGCATTATATTAACAAAAAGCTTTCCGTTTATTTATTAAAACGAAAAGCTTTAAATATTTCAATATGTAAATTCTCTTAAAGCGGGTTCTTCATAAACGGCATAAACCTTGCCAACATCTTTGTGCGAAATCGGTAAATACTCGCTTCGCTCATGTGCAACTCATTAACCAACATGTTTTTGCGCGCAATCTTGCGGTTGGAATAAATACGCTTGAGTAACTCCGCAGTATCCGTTAAGTAAAAACTATCGTAAGCTTTACAGTAATCATAGAATAAATCTATTTTTTTAAGTATCTCGGGCGTAAACAGCTTCTCTTTATATTCCGAAAAATATCCGTACAATAACGATTCACTCATTATCTCATCTACAATTTGTTTTCTCATAAGTAACTCCTTAAAATAAATTCTGTATCAACATCTCTATCGAATGTTGATTGATTTCCGTCAGTCCTTCAAAATCTCTGACAATCAGGTAATATTCGATTTCTTCTCTTGTAAAGGTTAAATAGGCTCTCGTAAACATCTCTTCGCTTGATATTTTATATTGAAAAGTTACCTCTTCTCAAACTAATTCAAACGGTAGCTGTTCAAATTCCGTTAGTTGATTAAATAGATAATTTTCTTTTAACCTAATGGTACAATCAAATTGATAAGCATATAAATTATTTTCTACAAAACAACCAAACACCATCTTTTGTATCAAATAACCTAAAATATTGGTTGCATCTACTTGTGGTGTAATTATGCCGACATACTCACAGCCTTGAATATTATCTTCCTTAAATAACTTAATTTTTGCCGATTCCTTAAACTCATTATAGCTTATATTTTGATTTTCCACATCATTATCAGCATAATAAATTATAGACGGCGGTGGCGGTGTCACAGGCGTAGAAATGGGCGGATTTTCGGGTTCGTTAACTACAGGCGGCGCGTCGTTACCCTTAAAAATTGAGGGTATAAAAATACTAAAACCGATAACCAACACTGCCGCTACAGGTGCGAATATCGCAGTAAAAATCCGTCCCTTCCGAGGCTGTCGTCGGACAATCTGTATATCGTTCTCGGCACAGAATTCCTCGAAAGTCTTGGTTTTCTTTAACTCTTTACCTACTAACTTTTTTATCTTTCTGTCAAACATAATTCTAATAAATATCCACGATATACACGTCGTCTACATTGCAGAAATTACTAATACTCATTAACGCTCTCTCCACAGTGTTATAACCTGTAGAGGCATAGAAGAACGTGTCTCGTTCTATCAACCGGCGGTTTTCATTATAATAAAATATGTCTCTATATCCATAAAGCACAACCGCATGATGCCCGTCATATAATGCGTATGTCATATTAGATTGTCCATTACCAACTGCATATTCACCAAATGAGGTAATGGAAAAACCAGAAAAAAACATTACCGCCATTTTTCCTTGGCTTAGTTGTTCTTTTAGGTAATCTATATTTGTATTTAAGTAACTACCCGTTGCCTGAGGTAAATTTATATTTCTTCCGCGGCTTTGGACGTACTGAGTCATGCCAGTCTTAAACCCGTCTATCGTAGTACCTTGTTCGGTCAAGCCCATCATATTGGCAAGCGTAGCAAACATATTAGTAACAGCGTCGTTTTGCGAACCGTAAGTAAATTTGCCCCAAATATATTTATGCTGATATCCTTCGATTAACTCATCATAGATACGATCATAAAATGCTATAACGTTTCCGCCCGCCTCAACAACACAAGCATTAGATAATGACGCTCTAAATGCTGCTGTTTCATACGGGTTTTCGTAAACGTCAACGTCTACGGTCGAATATGTAACCGAACGGGTGCGTTTCTCGATCATCGAGCCGCCCTGAACAAAGTCGGCGGAATAGCGCGCGGGCTCGGAAAGCAATTCTTGTGCGGCAGCTGTGGAAAATGCGCTTGAGAATACGCAGACGTTCATGACTAGGATTGCTGCAATGAGCAAAATGGGTAACTGTTTTTTCATTTGTTTAAATAACTCCTTTTGTATGTGTCTCTATATATTAAGACGGAAAAAATCGACAAAAGGTTTTAAAAAAACGAAATTATTTTAAATATTTTTCCAATTCGGCTTTTATTGCGCGCACACGAGTCTTAATTGTGTTTTCCGGCATACCCAATTCTTTAGCAATTTCCCATTGCTTCATTTTCATAAAATAGAACATTCGCGTGATTTTTCTGTTCTCCGGATTCTTGAGCTTATCTATAGCCGTGTATATATCCATTTTTGTACACGCGACCTCGGGATCGCTTTTTGGGTCGGCAATGTTTTCCATTTCATCGAGCGATTCGTTGTCGTTTTGTTCCTCATACATATCGTTTATGGCATTATGTAAGGCGGTATACATGTAAGCATTCGGATATTCGGTATAAAAATCCTGAGTCAATCTCATAGTGCGAAAAACATTACCTAGCGCATTAGACGTCATATCTTCAGCTAGTGTTTTGTTTTTCAATTCACAAAACGCGTCCGTCTTAAGTCTTTCGTAATAAGCTTCGAAAACTTCTTCAAACGCGCCTGTATAACCTAAATAAACTTCTTTTGTTATAAAATTAAATCTCTTTTGTGTCATGAGTTGAACTTAAATAAAAATCGGGTTTATATATGGTTCTGAAAGCTTCGAAATTAAGCTGAAAGACTGCCGTGTGCTTTCAGTGCTCTGCTTTATAACGAATATTATTCTCCA
>CAZBTB010000172.1:0-3873 GCA_964494605.1 uncultured Lachnospiraceae bacterium | reverse complement strand
CCGCACGCTGTCCACTAAAAACCTCGGTGTAGGCACGCTTAACGACGTGGGAGTGCTGTCGAGCGTGAGGTGCACTTCGGTGCTTATCGAGAGCGGTTTTATGACCAATCTCGAGGAAGCGAAGCTTATGTACGATCCCGATTTCCAGCGCGACGTCGGCGAGGGCGCGTGTATGGGCGTTTGCGACAATCTCGACGTTCCGTTTGTGGAAGAGCCGAGCGTATATCCGACTGTACGGCGGGGCAGCCGTGGCAATTACGTTATGATTTTGCAGTACATGCTTCGTCGCGCAGGCTATACTTTAAGCACCGACGGCGTATTCGGAGCAAATACCGAGACTGCCGTTAAGAATTATCAGACGGCTAACGGGCTTACCGCCGACGGCATAGTGGGGCGCAACACGTGGAACTCGCTCAGGAACTACCGCGAGGGGCTGCCTACGTTAAGACAGGGCAGTCGGGGCAATGCGGTCAGATATTTACAGACCAAGCTCGCTGCGAAATTATACGACGCGGGCGCTATCGACGGAGTTTTCGGGGCGAAAACAGCGCAGGCAGTCAGGGAGTTTCAGCGCGAAAACGGCTTAACCGAAGACGGAATAGTGGGGCGCAACACGTGGGCAAAAATCGTACCTTTAGGCGGCGGACGGACACAATAGTAAAATAGGTTAGTGCGATTCTCTTGATTTTTCCATGGATTTTATGTTAATATATAGATAACCTAAAGAAAAACGGAGAAACGCGAATGTTTGATAATATTAAGAAACTGCGCGAAATAAGGCGCGATGCACGTAACGCCGCGGCGGTGGAGTACGACGCGGCAGGCAAAGAAATGATTCGCATGACGGTTGCGAACGACGACGGTTTTCTGTCGCCCTACGCGCTTAACAGCGAGTCGGTTATTGCCTCGGACGTAAGCGAATTTCTCGATTACGCAATTAAGGGTATGCCGCTCAAAAACGACGTTCATATCGAAATAACAGGCAGTACGATCGACGACGGCGAGCGCGTAGTCTATGCGAGCGCGCTTAAAAACCGTTACCGTTCGCGCGTTGTCGATATCGACCGACAGCTGAAGCGCAACTCTGCGGCGGCTATTTGGATGACGGTCGTTGCCGCGCTTATCTTGGCGTTATACGTAACGCTCGAAATTTTGGGCGCGAACTATATACTTCTCGAGATTATCGATATAATCGCATGGGTTTTTATGTGGGAAGCCGCGGATATATTCTTTTTGGAACGGAGCGTGCTTAAAATAGAGCAATTAAGAGCATGCAGACTTTATGACGCCGAGCTGACCTTTGTCCGCGATGCGGACGAAACCCCGACCCCTGCAGAGCGAGTGGAGCAGTTTGAATAAATAAAAGTCAATAGGTGGGGATATTGCTCGGGTCGTTAGCATGGATTGTTCCCTGCTTTGGCTAAAAACAGCGCACTGTGCTGTTTTTACGGCACTACCGTGCCGCCGCGTCGTGCTCGTCTGTTCGCGTAATACTTTTATAAAAAGGCGATTCCTCGTCGGCTCGCGCCTCACTCGGAATGACAACTGTAGCCCATGCTATGTAATGTCATTTCGAGCGAAAGCCGAGTGTAACGAGGCTTGACGAGAAATCTCCACCTTATGAAAAAAGCCTTTCGGTGCTACTTCCGAAAGGCTTTTCATTATTAAATTTTTATTTTGCGGGGTATCGGCATTCTTCGTCCAGAAGACGGAGCTTTTTGCACGTGGGCATGAGGAGCATAAGTAAAACCATATTCAAGTATGCCATGGGTACTTGCGCGAAACGTGTTAGTAGGTAAACGAAATAGTTCGTTCCTTGGGCGTATACGAAGTACAGTCCCAGAGTGTTAAAGCCGAGCGTTCCGAACAATATAGAGACAGTAACGCCTATCGTAGCGCGTAAGGCTACGTTTTTTACGGGCAGATAACGGAATATAATTCCGAAAGCCACAGAGGCGAGAAAATTCCCCAAAACAAGCAGAGGGTACGGCGTCGAACCGAATATAAATTGACCCAGTATGTCCGTGACTACCGCGACGACTCCGCCGCCGAACGGTCCCATTATCGCCGCCGACAGATACCAGCCGAGATAGCTTAAGCTCAGCTTAAACGTGGGCGGTAATGCTTCTGACGCCGCATTCGAAATCAGTTTCAGCAAAAGCGACAGCGCGGTCAGCGTGGCTAAGTAGGTTATCCGCCTGGTTGCGGATATAGTCTTGTGTGTTTCTTTGCAACTTGTCTGTTGAGCAATTTCGCGGTTAGCAATTTCGCAAACTTTCGGAGTTGCAATTTCCTGTTGATGTTGTTGGTTCATCAATGTCGGGCTTCTCCTTTTTCGGATGTATCTTTTGCGCCCTTTTCGCCTTTTTGCTCCCGAAGTATTATGAAATACATCTTCGTCGCATAAATGCGAAAATCATCGCAAAATCTACTATCCTCAAATATTAAATTTTTTCGTACGGTAGCGCGTACGTAAGGTAACGATAGTCAAACTCATAAGCCGTAACCGACGGCTTTTGCGCCGAATTGCGCCCTTACGCCGCTTGCAGTACTCCTGTACAGCTTCGACGTCGTAAGAACGCACTAGGCGCAAAATACGTTCGGCTACGGTGCTACGCAGTTTTGGCGTAACGAAAACGCGGTAGTTACGAAAAAGCCGAGGTCGATTGTAGCGGGCTACATCGAATGAGGATTTTGAAGTAAGTGCCCGTTTTCGTAGCCAAAACCTTGTGGGTTTGGCTACCGTTACCTTAATCAGTATATCACTTTGTTTGGGTATTTGCAAGCGATTTGGTGTTTTTGCGCGGTAATAAAAGACGTTTTCTTTTGCTGTTGGTTTTGACGGACGTAGAGAAGAAGTCTACGTCGATAAGTCCGAAAACGAAGCTAAGTGCGCCGAAGAACAGTAAGCTTGTAAGAGATGCTATCGAAATCGACCAAAACAGAGGTAATGATGGCATGAGTGAGAAGATACATTTTGTGATAAATACGGTAGGGATAATTAGCATAACGCTTTTGACGAGTTTGCCGACGTAAGAAAAGCCGAGACCCGTTTTCTTTCTTATAGCGAAGATATGCAGAATACAAGTTACCGTCCAACCGACTCCCAAGCCGATACTTAGGATAGAGATATTGAAATTCCCGTAGAAGGCGAACAGAATAATAAACATGACCGCCGAGCCGATAAGGTAGTTGAAAAAGCTCTTTAATTCAAGGTCGAGCGAGTTCATTACCGACGAAGTTATGTTTTCGACGGAGAGGGGAATCAACAGCCACGCCGATGCCGATAAAAATCTGCCTGCGTCTATATTGTCGTACACGAACCGACCTATTGGTTCGCCGAGCGCGTAGAACATGGGTACGAACAGGGCTGCGATAATAACGGCAAAGCCCGTAGCGCTCTCGACTTGGGCGTTGACGTGGGTGAGCTGTCCTTTGCTTACTCCCGTCGAAACGGTGGGAATCATGACGAACGCGAGCGAGCCTACCACCGTAATGGGAATATAGAGGAGCGGCAGAGCCATGCCCACGCTCGAGCCGAACAGCGCCATGGCCTCGGCGTTGGTGCAACCGCTTAATATGAGCAGGAAGGGTACGGCTACGGCGATAAGCGAATTGATTACGCTGGAAGCGGCGCGCGAAACGGTTATGGGGGTAGACGACTTCAGGAGCGGAATGATCTGACCCTTGGGGCTGTTGAGCCTCCCTTTCATGGCGAAGAAACAGATAGTAACGGCGACCATGCTGACAAAACAGCCGAGCGAAAGACTGAACGCAGTCATGTACAGCTTGTTAAAGCCGAGCATGAACAGGATTATGCACATGATTATCCGCGCGATTTGTTCGAGTATTTCCACGAATGAAACGACGAAG
>CAZBTB010000171.1:0-3908 GCA_964494605.1 uncultured Lachnospiraceae bacterium | reverse complement strand
CGTTGTTGATGATGAAAAGACAGCTAAGCAGCTCATTGCCGAGCGTATAGCAAAGGTTAAAAACGAGCAAGCTAACCAAGTCAAGAAGCTTGATATCAACGATATCGGCAAGCTGATCCAGGAAGGCAAAATGAAATTCCTCAACATCCTTATCAAGGGTGACGTTCAAGGCTCGGTCGAGGCTCTTAAAACCTCGTTCGAAAAGCTTACGAGCGATGAGGTTAAGGTCAGCGTAATCCACGGCGGTGTGGGAGCTATCAATAAATCGGACGTTATGCTTGCCGACGTTTCTAATGCAATTATTATCGGCTTTAACGTTCGCCCCGACAGCGAGTCCAAAACTCTTGCCGAAAACACCGGCGTAGATATTCGTCTTTACAACATTATTTACGAGGCGATCGACGATATTGCCGCGGCTATGAAAGGATTGGTTGCGCCCAAGTACAAGGAAACTGTTTTGGGTCGCGCTCAGATCCGTAGCGTCATTAAAATTTCGGGCGTGGGAGCTGTTGCAGGCTGTTACGTACTCAGCGGCAAGCTCATGCGTAACGCAAAAGTCCGTGTTTACCGTAACGATGTGGTTATCTTCGACGGCGAAATCAGCAACCTCAAGAGATTCAAAGACGACGTTAAGGAAGTTGCGGCAGGTTATGAGTGCGGCTTGAGCTTCGAGGGTTACGACGCATTCGTCGAAAACGACGAGGTTGAGGCATACGTACTCGAACAGGAGAAACAATGAGTTTCAGAATTGACAGACTTAACAGCGAAATGCGCAAGGTTATTGCCGATATTATCGACAACAAGCTCAAAGACCCCAGGGCAACCGAGCTTGTCAGCGTTATGTCGGTAGAGGTAGCCAAGGACTTAAAGACCGCTAAGGTTTACTTGTCGATATTCGGAGACAAGGATAAGCGCGAGTCTACCTTTAATGCAGTGCAAAATGCCGCCGGTTTTATCCGCAAGGAACTCAGCCGCGAGTTTTCGGACATTCGCTCCGTGCCCGCGCTCGAGTTTAAGATGGATAACTCCATGGAATACAGTTCTAAAATCGAATCCATCTTGGAGGACATCAAGAACGATGACGGTAATTGATTCGGTAAAAGCAGCCGATAAAATACTGATTGTGTGCCATATCCGTCCCGACGGCGACTGTCTCGGGGCGGGTTTTGGGTTGAAAAGAATATGCGAAAATCTCGGAAAACGCGTGGATTTCGTTACTGATTCGGATAAGCCTGCCGCTTATTCGTTTATAAGCGACTACGAATCGCTTAACGCCCGCAAGTATGACAGTTACGATCTCGGAATTGCGGTGGATTGTGCCGACGATATGCGGCTGGGGAAATACTTGGCGCTTTACAATAAGTGTAAGCAAACGATAAATATCGACCACCACCAAACCAATAACCGTTTCGGAAAAGTCAATCACGTTGCGCCCGATAAAAGCAGTACGTGCGAGCTTCTGTTTGACCTTATAGAAAACGACAACGTTATAGACCAAGAGGTTGCGACGTTGCTGTATTTGGGTATTTCCACCGATACGGGCAACTTTATGCACAACAACACGAAGCCTGAAACGCTTTCTGCGGCGGCAAAGCTTCTTGCGCTCGGAGCGGATCAGCAGCTTATTGTTAACGGTTTTTATAAAAACAGCACCAAAAACAAGCTGGCTCTTACGGCAAAAGCAATAGAGTCCATGAGGTTTTTCTATGACGACAGCGTTGTTGTATTGACTGTCACGTCGGCAATGCTTAAAGAGTGCGGTTGCGTTATGTCGGACACCGAGGGACTTATCGACTACGGAATGAGCATAGGCTCGGTAAACGTAGCCGTTTGTATGACTGAGCAGAAAGAGCGTAGTTATAAGGTCAGCTTCCGCTCAAAGTCTACCGATGTCGCGGCGGCGGCTATGACTTTCGGGGGCGGCGGTCACAAGCTTGCGGCAGGGTGCGTTGTCAACGGTTATTACGAGGACGTCGTAAGAAAGGTCGTCAAATCGGTAACCGACGGTATGCCCGAATGAAAGGCATAATAAATCTTAATAAGCCAAAAGGCTGGACAAGCCGCGACGCCGTAAATAAGGTAAGAAACCTATTGCACATGCGCGAAATCGGTCACATGGGTACGCTCGATCCTCAGGGCGAAGGCGTATTGCTTATCGGAGTAGGTAAGGCAACAAGACTGTTTGACGCGTTTTTGAGTAAAGACAAGGTTTACTATGCAGACTTTACTTTCGGTTACGAAACCGATACGCTTGACGGCGACGGTACGGTTGTGCGTTCGTCGGATATAATTCCGACGCGCGAACAAATAGCAGAGGTCATTCCGTCGCTTACGGGCAAAATCATGCAGTTGCCGCCGGCGTATAGCGCGAAAAATATCGGCGGAGCACGAGCTTACGATTTGGCGAGAAAAGGCATCGAGTTCGAGCTTAAACCTGCCGAAGTTGAGATTTTCTCAATAAATCTAACTTCTCAAAACGGAAATACCTTCGGATTTGAAATTCACTGTTCGGCAGGAACTTACATACGCAGCATTTGCCGAGATATGGCTTATAAGCTCGGTTCGCTTGCAACAATGACGTCTATAAAGAGATTGAGAGCGGGTAAATTCGAATTGAATTCGTCTGTTACTATAGACAAAATCGCCCAAATCGGGGAGACCGCCGTTATTCCGCTCGAGCAAGCACTTGGTGATTTTCCTCGGCTCGATATTGACGAAAGCGAATATCAAAGATTGTGTAACGGTGTTAAACTGCCGCTTGATAGCGCGCCGAATGCGCCGTTTACAGTTTATTGCCGAAGTGAATTATTCGGCTTAGGCGAGAGGACGGATGACGGACGACTGAGGATAAAGACGTACTTAAGGGACTGAAATGAAGTTTGACGAATCGACAATTAAAAATCAAAAGCTCGGACTTGCGCTCGGATTTTTCGATTGCGTTCATTTCGGTCACCGTGAAATTTTAGACGCCGTTAAGGTCTATTGCCGAAACGAACAAGCGGTTCGGTCGGTGTTCACGTTTTCGAACGACATGCTCAAAGAGGGCGTAAAACAGATTTATTCGTCCTTAGAGCGCGAAATGTTGTTTGAGCGCGAGTGCGGAATGGAATTCGTTATTTCATTGCCGTTCGACGAGAAAATGAAAAACACCGATAAAAAGGATTTTCTCGACGGGCTTGTGTCGCGTTACAATATCGGCGCGTTTATCTGCGGATACGATTATACGTTCGGTCGGGGCGGCGAAGGCAATGTTGAATATCTTCGGGAGTACTGCGAAAGTCACGGCATAACGCCCGTAATCGTTCCGCCCGTAAAGAGCAGTGACGGAATTACAGTGTCCACTACGCGTATCAAACAATATCTGTCAAGCGGAGATATTATTAAAGCAAACGAGCTGCTTGTGACTCCATATTTTATCCGCGGAAAAGTGGTAAAGGGGCGCGGCGAAGGTCATTTGTTCGGTATTCCGACAGCAAATTTAGCCGTGGACGACAGCAAATTTTTGCCTAAGCGCGGCGTATATGCAACAAAAGTCGATATCGAAGGAAAGGAATACAAAGCGGTTACAAACGTCGGGGACAAACCTACTTTCGGTGACGGCACGGTAACGGTTGAGTCGCTTATCGGTGAATTTTCGGGCGATATCTACGGTAAAACGATAACCGTTTCATTTGTCCGATATCTAAGGGACATACAAAAATTCGTGTCACCCGAAGAGCTTGCACAAACGATACACAACGATTTAAGATGGGAGTAAAATTATGTTGAGAATAGGACCGTCGGGTAATTCAATCGAGTTTTACGAGAGCGGACATAAGCATACTTATCAAGCGCCCGCGTGGCTGAGTGAAATCGGACTTACAGCTTACGAGTATTCGTTCGGCCGCGGAGTACATATTACCGACGAA
>CAZBTB010000170.1:0-3911 GCA_964494605.1 uncultured Lachnospiraceae bacterium | reverse complement strand
CGGGCGAAATGACGGGCGACTTCGAGCTTGTTGGCAAGGTAATTGCGGATATATGCTACAACAATGCAATCGAATATTTCGGTATGAATAAGGCGAAATAATGAAGCCGTTGGAAAAATGGTTTGGAAGCTGTAATTCAGCAATAATATAAATAAGGAGAATTAAAACTATGGTAAACGGAGATTTATGCCATGAGCTTTTGCTCAAATCGGTTAAGCAGGAGCTTGCGTTCGACGAAAAAAAGGATTACGAGAGCTGGCGCAAGGAAATAAGAGAGAAGTTCATTACTCTTACGGGACTTGACCTTATTCCCCCGAACGCATGCGAGCCTAACATGCGAATTGTTGAGCGCGTGAAAAAGGACGGTTATGAGAGAATACGGTTCGAGTTCGAAAGCGAGATAGGCGCGACCGTTCCGTGTTATCTGCTTATTCCCGACACGGGCAAAGACAAATATCCCGTTGCGATAATGCAGCAGGGGCATTCTACGGGTTTTCACAACTCGATAGGCGAGCCGAAGTACGAGCAGGATTTCGGACACGAGAACAGGTATATCGCACTTCAAGCCGTAAAGCGCGGGTTTATTACTCTGGCGATCGAAAACCGCGGAATGGGCGAACGTAAGTCCACAAAGCCCTCTCGTGAAATGGGAACTATGTGTAAATTCATATCGGTAACGGCGTTTCACTTAGGGCGTACGCTCATCGGCGAAAGGGTGTGGGACGTAAGCCGCGCAATAGATCAGCTCAAGAATTTCCCGCAGTGCGATTTGGACAAAATACTCATTTCGGGGAACTCGGGCGGCGGAACGCTTTCATATTATGCGGCGTGCTATGACGAGAGAATAAAGCTGAGCGCACCGAGCTGTTCGTTCTGCTCCTATAAAACGTCCATACTCGATGTAATGCATTGTAACTGCAATTACATTCCGTCGGCTTACAGGTATTTCGAAATGCAGGATCTGGCGGGACTCATTGCACCGAGGCGCTTAGCTATTATAGCGGGCGAAAAGGACGACATATTCCCGATAGAAGGAGTAAAGGACGGATACGATACCGTAAAAAGGATTTATAAGCTGAATAACTGCGAAGATAATTGCAGCCTGGCGATTACGCCCGACGATCACTATTGGAACGTGGAAATCGTTTGGGACGCAATAATGAAGCAAGTCGAAAAAATGGGTTGGAAACTCTGACAGCAAAAAAAGCGGCAACGCAATCGTGTTTGCCGCTTTTTTTGTATCGCTGTTTATAACCTTATTACCAAGTAGCCGTAAGGGGTGAGTGTGGCGGTAAGGTTTGCGCCGTCGGTTTTATACGAAACGCCGAAGCTTAACTGCTCGGCCGGTGTTGCCGCGGTTACGGGCAATTTTACCGACTGTTCGGTGGGGCGCGTGTTTGCTAATGTCAGCGTCGTTTTGCCGTTAAGCGTATGAGTAAAAGCCAGCACCGAATCGGAGCAATTGTAAAATTTGGGAAAGCTCAGCGTTATCTCGGGGCAGTCGTGGTAAACGGCGGTGAGCTGTTTAATCAAAGCCATGCGGTTTTTGCCGAAATCCGAAAGAGCGTTTTGCCAATCGACGGTCATGTGCCCCGTGCAAAAGCGGTTGAAAAACATATTTCTGGGGCCGGCGTCCGCGACCTCGTTGCCGTTGTAGATGAGCGGCACGCCGCCAAGCGTAAACATAACGGCGAGCAACGAATTTACGCCTTCATGTCCGATTGCTTTTTCGAGGCGGTCGTTGCCTTCGTCGCTTGCTATGTCGTGGTTGTCGAAAAAGTCTAGATAGCGACCGAAGTCGCCGAACTTGGCGTTAAAGTCTTGAGTGGCGTTGATAAATTCGGTTAACGTAATATTCCCGCGGTACAGCGAATTAAATCTCAGCCAACAGTATGCTGTATCAAAACCTGCGCGAATCGAAGCGTCATTCCCGCCTTCGTACAGCATGATTGCGTCGGGCTTAAGCGTTCGTACGCGCGCTAACGCTTGTTGCCAGAAATCCATTGGTACATAGTCGGAAGCGTCGCACCTGAATCCGTCCGCGCCGTAGTCTTTTATCCAATATTCCATATTGCCGATAAGATACTCGCGTAGCTTGGGGCTATCGAAATTAAGCATGGGAAATTTCCAATCGCCGGGCAGGACTTTGCCGTTTTCGTCGCGTTTGACAAAGTCGGGGTGTTCGTCGATAAGCGGAGCGGTGGGACCGCAGTGAAAGTACACCATGTCGAGCATGACTTTTAAGTTAAGTTCATGGGCGGCGGCGATAAAATCTGCTAAGTCGGCGTTGCTGCCGTATTCGTCGTCCACCGTAAAATAGTCGGCTATTCGGTACGGGTTTTTGGGATTGTTCGATTCCGAAGCAATCTGGCGGTTGCTCCAAAAGCTTACGCTCGTATCCTCGTCCGCTTTAAAGCACGCCGCGAGATAGATTATATCCGCACCTATGTCTTTAACGTGCGGCAGAAGCTTTTGTGCGGCCTTGAGCGTTCCCTCCTGAGTAAAAGTTCTTAAGTAAAGTTGATAGATGACCTGATTTCCGATATTGTTTTTCATAATTGCCCTCCCTATATAAGAGTATATCATAATTATATACTTAAAAACAACCCGATTTTCGATACGGAAGGTTTAAAAAACGAAACGGTAAAAAGGTGGACAAAAGGCGCACAACTGTGATACAATAACGTTATGGATATTTTAAGCGAACTGAAACGGGAAGGTTTTACCTTCTCCAAGAAATACGGGCAGAACTTTATCACCGACGAGGCGCTTTTGGACGATATTGCGGGCGACGCGGGGCTGACTGAAGACGATACCGTTGTGGAGATAGGCGCGGGAGCGGGTACTTTGACGCGCGCTTTGGCTAAAAGGGCGGGAAAAGTGATTGCGTTCGAAATCGACCGCTCGCTCGAAACGACGCTCAATAAAACGCTTGCGGACTATAATAACGTCGAGGTTATATTCGACGACGTTACAAAATGGACGGACGCGGAACTGAACGACCTAATAGGCGCAAAGTACAAGGTTGCGGCGAACTTACCTTATTATATAACGACGCCGCTGCTGTTTATGTTTCTCGACCGCCCCAATCCGCCCGAGTCGATAACCGTAATGGTGCAAAAGGAGGTTGCCGAGCGGATATGCGCGACCGAGAAAAAGGGCGATTACGGTGCGCTGTCGGTGTCGGTTGCCGTTCGCGCCGACGCGGAGATAACAAGGATAGTAAAGCGCGATAAGTTTACGCCGCCGCCCAACGTGGACAGCGCCGTGGTGCGTATCGTAATGCGGGGAGAAACCGGCGCAAAGTCGGATAAGGAGCTGTTCGGGCTTATCAAAAAGGCGTTCGCCATGAAGCGCAAGACGCTTGTAAATAACCTTTCCGCAGGTTACGGAATAACCAAACAGCGCGCGGCACAGTGGCTTAAGTTTGTAGGAATAAACGAAATGGCGAGGGCGGAAGAGCTGTCGCCCGGGCAGTTTATCGAGCTGTCGGATACTATAAATAATTATCGTTAACGCGGTGAAATCAGTTGCTTTATTGGCGCAAAAGCGATATAATATATTCGGTGGAAGTTGGTTTTCCGCTTAAATTCGACAAATCGTAAATTATTTTTTGGAGGTTTTTATGAACACCTACGGAATCGAAAAATACAATATCATGACCCCGAGTCATGTGTATCGCAACCTCAGCCCTGCGGTTTTGACAGAAATGGCTTTAAAGACCGAGGACTCCAAGCTCACCGATAAGGGCGCGCTTCTTATCGAGACGGGCAAGTACACGGGCAGAAGCCCCAAAGACCGTTACGTTGTTGACGAGCCTACGACCAGTGCAAACATCAACTGGAACAACGAGAACAAGAAGATCTCGGAAGAGGCTTTCGAGCGTATTTACGGCAAGGTTGCGGCGTATT
>CAZBTB010000169.1:0-3936 GCA_964494605.1 uncultured Lachnospiraceae bacterium | reverse complement strand
CCACGATTACGGGCGCAGATAAGATACTCGTCATGAAAGACGGCGACATAATAGAGCAAGGCACGCACGCCGAGCTTATGGCGCAAAAGGGCTTTTACGAGCAGTTGTATTCCAGCCAATTCGAAAATTGAAAAAAGAAAAAGCGCGGTTCATAAAAAGACCGCGTTTTTTATTGGACAAATTCGCTGTAATAGGGTACAATATTATCGGATAACTTCAGGAGAATAACAGATGAAAATTGTCGAAAACAAGCGTTTCGGTGAAGAGCGTGCACTGTACAACTCGCAAAATACGGAAATAAGGAATTGCCGTTTCGAAGGTGAAGAGGACGGTGAGTCGGCTTTAAAGGAATGCCGCGGAATTGTGGTCAATAATTGCTATATGGACTTGCGTTATCCGCTATGGCATGTCGACGGTCTTAATATGAAGGATACCGAAATGACGGCCAACTGCCGCGCCGCTATGTGGTATGACCGCGGAATAATGATTCAGTCAAGCAAAATGAACGGCATCAAAGCGCTTCGCGAGTGCGAAAACATAACAATAGTCGACTCCGGCGCGCTGTCGCCCGAGTTCGGTTGGCGCTGCAAAAACATACTGATTAAGGACAGCTCGCTAACGGGCGAGTATGCGTTTTTCGAGAGCAAAAATATCGAAATCGATAACCTTACGTTTGAGGGAAAATATTCTTTCCAGTATGTTCACGGACTCAAAATCAACAATTCCAAGCTCAAGACAAAGGATGCGTTCTGGCACGCTAAGGGCGTTACCGTAACCGATTCGGTTCTCGAAGGCGAGTATCTTGCCTGGTACTCGGAGGACCTGACGCTCATACGCTGTCATATCAAGGGAACGCAGCCGCTTTGTTATTGCAAAAAGCTCAGACTGATCGACTGCACTATGGAAGATTGCGATTTCAGCTTCGAGTACAGCGACGTTGTTGCTACGTTAAACAGCCACGTCGTTTCTATCAAAAATCCCAAGAGCGGAAAGATTACCGTCGACTCTGTGGGCGAGATAATACTCACCGACGACTCGCGCATAAAACCCAAAGCCAAGATAACCGTAAAAAACGCATAATCTATGTTTTGTCCATATTTTTCTCGGTCGAGTGTATTGACCGAGAATTTTTTCGGTGGTATAATAAAAGGGTAGAATGTGAGCAAAGGGGTTTTGTGAATGAAACTGTGGGTGTCGGTTACGCCTGAAAATACGACTAAATATCCCATGCACGAGCATAGCGTGCATGAGATTATTTGTTATATAAAGGGCGAAGGGCGTTTGGAAACGGCGGACGGTGACTTATCATTCAAGCCCGGCACTGTCGTAATCGTTCCGCCCGGATTAAAACACCGCTCGGTTTCAAATGACGGTTTTATCGATATTTGCGCTCATACCGACGACACGGTGCTGTCCGAGTTCAAAGCGGTTACCGGGTTTGACGACAGCGGTGACGTTCGCACGCTTGCAGGAATGCTGTCACGCGCGTATTTCGACGAGCTAGGCGGCGAAAAAACGTTGTCGCTGTCTTATTATGCGGCTTTTCGTGATGCCGCGCTTAAAGCGGTGGGCGGCGACGATTTGCCCGAGCGGATCAGGCGCGAACTCAGCTTGAATATTGCCGACCCGACGTTTAACGCAAGCGACCCGATAAAAAAGAGCGGTTATGCGCCCGATTATCTCAGAGCCGTGTTCAAAGCGCGGTTCGGGGTTCCACCCGTCAAGTATCTGTCAAGGCTTAGAATCAACTACGCAAAAGTGCTTATCGATACCTACGGCGACAGAATGAAAAGCTACGAGGTCGCGGCGGCTTGCGGATTTACCGACCCATTGTACTTTTCGCGCGTTTTTAAGACAGAAACGGGCGTTTCGCCGCGTGAGTATGCGCATATGCGCACATCGGGAGAGTAGTTCGTGGCGTATTTTTTGTTGTGCGTAAGCGTTATGCTCGGCGCGGGTAAATCGATTTTAAGCAAACGCGTCAAAAACGGCTCGAACGGACTCGGTCAGACTATGAAAAGCAATGCCGTGCTGTTTTCTTTCGCTTTTGCCGTCGTGCTTATTCTGTGGCTTATTACGGGCATGAGCGAAATTAAAGTACCACTGCCGCTTGCGCTTCTGTATGCCCTGTGTACGCTCGGTTCGCAGATTGCACTTATGCTTGCCGTCGGTTGGGGGTCGGTAGCCGTAAGCTCGCTTTTCTATTCGTGCGGCTTTATAATCCCTACCGTGTGGAGCTGTATCCGATATAACGAGGGCGTAAAC
Organism: uncultured Lachnospiraceae bacterium; assembly: GCA_964494605.1. Classification (GTDB taxonomy): domain Bacteria; phylum Bacillota; class Clostridia; order Christensenellales; family Pumilibacteraceae; genus UBA10677. The sequence goes on along the minus strand of CAZBTB010000169.1, from coordinate 1,671 downwards.
GCGTTGCATATTATCGGCATAGTTATGATTTTGGTTTCGTTCGTTTTAGGCGCACAAATCAAAAAGGGCGAAAAGTTCAATCTTAAGTGGCTGATTGCCGCACTGTGCGGAACTTTGTTTTCGGGACTTGTCGGCATAATCCAAAAGCTGTTTGCGTCCGAGTACCCGGATTGTTCGCTTGACGTGTTTTTGGGAACAGCCTTTCTGTTTATCGTGGCAATAAGCGGAGCGTGTTTTGCAGTTATGTGGGCGGTGCAAAGGAAAAAAGACAACGCTGTTACAGAGCAATCGGGTAAGAGTAAAGCGGTAACCGTTTTACTTACCGCGTCGCTTGGCATAATCATGGGACTTATCAACAAGCTCAATACATATCTGTCGGGCGTACTGCCGGGGATTATCATGTTTCCATTCGCAAACGGCGGAGTAATAGCACTTACGGCGCTATTGGGCGCGGTGATTTTTAAGGAAAAACCGACCGTAAAACAAACGGCGGCGATAATATTGGGTTTTGCGGCAATAGCTGTTATTGCTGTGGGTCAAAATATATAAGGAGAGGTGAATTATGAAAAAATTTGTAGGATTCGAGCGCGGTATGGGCATGGGCGGCTGGCTTACCAACTATAAGCGGTTTCAGGTTTTAAGCATCGATAAGCGCGACATTCTGACCGTGGGCGATATGGAGCATTTCCGTTCGTATATAACCGAACGCGACGTAAAGAATATCGCAGACATGGGGTTTGACCATATACGAATGGGGTTTGACCAGGTGGTTGTCGAAAACGAGAAAGGCGAGCCGTGCGAGGACATTCTGTCGCTGATCGATAACTTCGTCGGTTGGTGCGAAAAACACGGCTTAAACGTCGTTCTCAACCTTCACAAGGCTGTGGGCAACTATTGCGACTTTGCTAAAGCAGAAGACCGCACGCCCTTTGAGGACGAGGAGCTGCGGATAAGACTCATCGCACTGTGGAAAAGCATTGCCGAGCGTTATGCAGATAAGCCTTTCGTCGCACTCGAGCTGTTAAACGAGGTTTTGGATATAAACCCCGAGCTATGGAACGACCTCGCCGCCGACTTAATCAAGGCTGTCCGCGAGGTCAGCAATGCCTATATTATCATCGGCTCGACATGCTGGAACAATCCGAATAGGCTCAAGGATTTGCGCGTATTCGACGACGACAGAGTGGTTTATACCTTCCATTTCTACGAGCCGTTCGAGTTTACGCACCAGCGCGGCGTTCTGCAACCCAGTCTGATATTTTATAACCGCGATATGCCGTATCCTTGCGACGTCGAGCGCTACCGCGATTATAGGCGCACTATTTGCGGCGAAAGCACGCCTTACCGCGGTTATGACAAAATAGACAGAAGTTATATCTTCGACGCACTGAAACCCGCCGCGGATTTTATAAAGGCGCACCCCGACAAAATTTTATGGTGCGGAGAGTTCGGTAATATCCGCCACGCCAAACTCGACTGGCGCAAAAGCTGGTTCCGCGACGTCATTGCGTTTTTGAAAGATAATGACATCCCGTACAGTGTGTGGAATTATCTGTCCACTCCCAACGACGGAAACCGTTTCAGCCTTGTCGACGACGAAACCCGCCGTATTTTAGGCAGAGATTTTTAAAGATCAGTATAATAATGAAAAAGAAGTGTGCTGGTTAAAAA